>NZ_VSZV01000256.1:7423-18711 GCF_008919455.1 Rhizobium sp. PEPV16 | reverse complement strand
GCGCTGTTTCGAAATGCGTCGGGTGGGCGCAATTGATCATGTAATAGGCCGGCGCCCCGCCGGTCATCGCATCGGTCGTCTCGATGGCCTCCTGAAGGCTGCGGCCCGTCACCAGCCGGCCATCCGTCTCCAGCGTGAAGGAAATGGCCGAGGGCATGCCGAGCGCCTGTGCCGCCCGCGCCACCCCGATCGCCTCGTCGATATTGGTCAGCGTGAAGGCGCTCACCATGTCGGCTTCCGTGCCGGCGAAAGCCCCGATCTGGAAGGCGTGGTAGTCTTCCGCTTCGGCGGCATCCATGGTGCCCGCCTTGTAGCCGTCGCCGCGCGGGCCGATCGCCCCGCTGATCACGATCGGCTGCTCCGGCCGCTCATAGTCGCTGCGCAAGCCGACGAGCAGGTCGACGGCTTCCTCGTTGACTGCTTTCAGGGCTTCGCTAGTATAGCCGAGCTTCTGCCCCCAGTCCGGATTGGCCCGCCATGTGGCGGTATCGAGCACGAAGCCCGTGCCGTGCCGCCGGGCGACATCGAGATAACGGCGATAGTAATTCCGCATCCGCTGCCGCCCGTCTTCGGAAGCCAGCAATATGAAGGCAGCGAAATGCGGAAGTTCTATCCCTTCCTGGAAGATCATCGTCGTTTCCATGCCGCCATCGGTAATGAATGTGCCGCCTTTGAGCTGCGGCAACCCGTTTCTGTACTTTGCCATTGTTGAAGCCTCTCCCTCGCGACACCCGATTGGCTGCCGTCGATGAATGATGTTCTGGCGCTTAATTGGCTGCCAAACTAGGCGACTTGCGGTATACTCCAAGCGGTTTTGGGTTTTTCCGATTGATTTCAATCGCTTGCTTCGACCGATCTTGCCGGGGGCGGAGGCAAGTCTGATCATGCAACACTGAAAACTGTACCGCCGGTACAGGAGGGGACATGCGAAAGGGCGAGGAAACGCGGACCCGCATCCTCGATGTGGCGGAAGCGGCAGTCTTGCAGAAGGGTTTCGGCGGCACTTCCATCGAGGAGCTGATCGCCGAGACCGGCATCACCAAGAGCGGCTTCTTCTATCACTTCAGGGACAAGAACGAGCTCGCCAAGGCGCTGCTCAACCGCTACATCGAAAATGACGAGCGCATCTATGATGAGATCTTCGGCCGCGCGCGCGAGCTGACCGGCGATCCGCTGCAATCCTTCCTGCTCGGCCTGAAGCTGCTGTCCGAATTGCTCTCCGACCTGCCGAACGGCCATCCCGGCTGCCTCGTGGCAACCGTCTGCTATTACGAGCGGCTGTTCGACCGCGAGATACAGGAGACCAATCGGAATGCGGTGCTTGCCTGGCGGAGGCGCTTCGGCCGCATGCTCCGGGAGATCATGGCCGTCTATCCGCCGCGCGAACCCGTCGATGTCGACCAGCTCGCCGACATGGTGTCCTCCGTCCTGGAAGGCGGCATCGTTTTGTCGAAGACGCTAAAGGAGCCGAACACGCTGGCCGAGCAGGTGCTGATGCTCCGCACCTTCGTGAAAATGCTCTTCCTGCCGGTGGCGGAGATGCCGAGGGCCTAAAGCAATTCCAGCAAAAGTGCGAATCGCCTTTGCGTCGGGAATTGCGCTTACATCCTCAGTCCCCGTCCTCCAACGCCGCCGCCATCTCCGCGAGCTTGCGCACGGTGTTGAGATTGCGCGACGTCCCCGGTTTCAGCGCCGGCAGCTTCAGCTTCGAGCGGCCGGAACCATTGGGGTAATGTACATAGATTTCCCGGCCGGCGAGCTTGGCCTCCTCGCCATCGGGCGCCACCATCGTCTCCAGCGCATCGCCGGGCGCCTTTTCGGGCAGGAAATAGACCAGCAGGAAGTTCGGCTTAGCATCGGGAAAGGGTGCGCCGTCGACGATGCCGTCGAGTTCCTTGCGGCTGCGCACCATCACGCCTGGCCGCTTGCCGAGCTTCTTGCCGATTGCCTCGTCGAGCCGCTCCTCCACCGCCTTTTCCGCTTCATCCGCGCGGAAAAGCACGTTGCCGCTCTGGATGTAGGTCTTCACGTCGGAAAAGCCCAGGTCTTCGCAGATCGCCTTCAGCTCGGCCATCGGCAGAGCGCCGGTGCCGCCGACATTGACGGCGCGGAGGAGGGCGATATAGACGGCCATTTTTTCTCCCCTGGTACCGCGTGGCACCCCAACCCAGCCCTTCACATCTTCCCAGCAACCTTGATCGCAAACGCATACTCAAAGGCAATCTCTTCCAGTCGCTGGAAGCGGCCCGAGGCGCCGCCGTGGCCGGCGTCCATGTTGGTCTTGAGCAGGATCGGCGCGTCGCCCGTCGTCTTGTCGCGCAGCTTCGCCACCCACTTTGCCGGCTCCCAATAGGTGACGCGCGGGTCCGTCAGGCCACCGAGCGCCAGGATCGGCGGATAGGCTTTTTCGACGACATTGTCATAGGGCGAGTAGGATGCGATCTGCTCGTATTCTTCCTTGCTGTCGATCGGGTTGCCCCATTCCGGCCATTCCGGCGGGGTGAGCGGCAGAGTGTCGTCGAGCATGGTGTTGAGCACGTCGACGAAGGGGACGGCGGCGATGAGGCCGGCGAACTTCTCCGGCGCCATGTTGGCAACCGCACCCATCAGCATACCGCCGGCCGATCCGCCCTCGGCGATGATCTTCGCGTAAGACGTGAACTTCTGTTGATTCAGATAATCGGCCGCTGCGACGAAGTCCTTGAAGGTATTCGTCTTCTTGTCCATCTTGCCGTCTTCGTACCAGGAAAACCCCTTGTCCTTGCCGCCGCGGATATGGGCGATGGCATAGACGAAGCCGCGGTCGGCGAGCGACAGGCAATTGGTGTTGAAACCGGCCGGAATGGTGATGCCGTAGGCGCCATAGCCGTAGAGCAGGCAGGGGGCGCTGCCGTCGAGTGGGGTATCTTTGCGATAGAGCAGGGTGACCGGCACCTTCTCGCCGTCCCATGCCGGGGCAAAGACGCGGCGGGTGATGTAGTCGTCGGGATTGTGGCCGGACGGCACTTCCTGCGTCTTCAACAGCGTGCGCTCTCGCGTCACCATGTTGTAGTCGTAGAGCTGCGACGGCGTCGTCATAGAGGAATAGGAGAAGCGGATGATATCCGTGTCATATTCCGCCGCACCCTGCAGCCCCAGCGAATAGGCTTCCTCGGCAAAGGCGATCGCATGTTCCTCGCCGGTCGCCCGATCGCGGATCATGATCTGCGGCAGGCCGTCCTTGCGCTCCAGCCACAGGAGGTGGCGGGCATAGGCCATGTGGCTGATGATGAGCGTGCCGGGCTTATGCGGCACGACCTCGCGCCAGTTTTCCTTGCCGGGCTTATCAACCGGCGCTTCCATGATCTTGAAATCCTTGGCGTCGCCGTCATTCGTCAGGATGTAGAAGACGTCGCCGCCCTCGGTCAGCGAATATTCGATGCCTTCCTCGCGCGCCGCCACCAGCTTCGGCTCGGCCGTCAGGTCCGCGGTCGACAGCAGGCGGTATTCGCTGGTCTCGTGGTCGTGAATGTCGATATAGATGAAATCGTCAAGCAGTGAGCCGCCGACGCCCATGAAGAAGCCGGCATCCGCTTCCTCATAGACCAGCCGGTCTTCCGACTGCGGCTGGCCGAGAATGTGGTGGAACACCTTCGAGGGCCGATGATTCTCGTCGAGCGCCGAATAGAAGAAGCTCTTGCCATCGGGCGCCCAGACGCCGCCGCCGCCGGTATTTTCGATCCGGTCGGTAAGGTCTTGCCCGGTCTGGAGGTCGCGCACCTGCAGCGTGAAGAATTCCGAACCCTTGTCGTCGTAACCCCAGATGCCGCGGCTGTGGTCGCTCGAATGGTCGAGGCCGGCGAGGCGGAAATAGGCCTTGCCTGATGCCTCCTTGTCGCCGTCGAGCAGCACCGCGCGGATCGTCTCGTCAGCGACGTTGCCGTCGCGGGCGATGCGGAAAAAGCGCGGCTGTTCGCCGCCGGTGACGTAGAAGGTGCCGTAGGCATAGGCCCCGTCTTTCATCGGCACCGAGCTGTCGTCTTCCTTGATGCGGCCGCGCATTTCGGCAAACAGCACCTTCTGAAGCGGCTTGGTGTCCTCCATCGCCGCGTTCATATAGGCGTTTTCGGCTTCGAGATGGCGGCGGATCTCAGGGTCGAGGATCGATGGATCCTTGAACATCGCCTGCCAGTTGTCGGCGCGCAGCCAGGCATAGTCGTCCGTGCGGGTGATGCCGTGGCGCGTATTGGAGATCGGCTTCTTCGGTGCGGCAGGCGGGGTCGGCAGGCTCTTGAAAGCGGACAAGGATTGGCTCCGGGTCGGAATGACGGGTTGGCAAGAGATAGAGGTGCACTGGTCCCGGATCAAGCGGCAAGGCTGCGCCAAGGGTAGAGGTGCCCTTCCACAGACAAGGAGGACACCCAAGCCACCTTGCCTTGATGTCACCACAATATTTAAGAAAGTCCGCTATCTCAGTGAATTTGCACGTGCCAGGCTCCCGGCAAGCTGTCGGGGGTAGGGCAAAAATTGCAGAACAGTAAGGGATTTTTTCCGCAATGCCGAAACGTCTGGTCCTGTTTCTATCCCTCGCAAGCCTTGCTGCCCCCGCCTTTGCCGTCGATCCCGCCATCAAGAAGCAGCTGGAAAAACTCGATCCCTCGACCCGTCTGGAACAGAGCTGCGACACCGAGGCGATGAGCCGCATCAATAAGGACAGCACCGGCTTCAAGCCCGACAAGGTGATCGCCTATACCTTCGAGGAGCCGATCCCCGGCGATAATTCGCTGGAGGCGCCGGGTGCCGTCTTCCGCAGCAAGGGCGACTGGTACCATCTGTCCTATAATTGCATCACCGGTCCGCAGCATATCAACGTGCGCGAGCTCAATTACGAGATCGGCGAGAAGGTGCCGCGCGACAAATGGAACAAGTATTATCTCTATGATTGATACGGCCTGTCCGTCCAAGCGGCTGCGGTGACATCCGGCCGCATGGCGCCGGGGGAGAGCCGCCGCTAAAGTCGGCAGCTCGAGCCATAGAAACCCGTTATATGAACCGCATCCTGCTCGCTTCGGCGTTCCTTCTCGTCAGCATCTCGGCTGTATTCGCCGACGAAACTCCGTCAGCGCTGCCCGCTTCGGCCGTGGTCAGTCCGGTCCCGGCTGCAGTCAGTCCGGTCCCGGCTGTCATCAGTCCGGCCCCGAAGGTGCCGGCGCTAAAGCTCGTCGAGCCGCATCTGCATATCGCCCGTTCCAATATCGCGGGCCATGCCCGCATTGCGCTGACCTTCGATGCCTGCATGGGCCAGGCGGACGAGCGCATCCTTTCCACGTTGGTGCGGGAACGCATCCCGGCAACGATCTTCGTCACCGCCCGCTGGCTGAAGCGCAACCCCGCTACGGTCGCCGTGTTCCTGCAGAATCCCGATCTCTTCGAACTCGAAAACCACGGCCAGAACCATATTCCGGCCGTCGATACGCCGGCTCTAATTTACGGCATCGCGTCTGCCGGTTCGCCGCAGGCGGTGCGGCAGGAAGTCGAAGGCGGTGCCGCCGCCATGGTCGCAGCCGGCCTCCCGGCGCCGCACTGGTTCCGCGGCTCGACTGCCAAATATGATCTTTCCGCCATCGGTGAGATCCGTGCCATGGGCTATCGCATTGCCGGTTATTCGGTGAATGGCGACGGCGGCTCGCTGCTCGGGGCTGGCATCACCGAAAAGCGCATCGCCTCGGCCAAGGACGGCGACGTCGTCATCTCCCACATCAACCAGCCGACCCATGCGGCCGGCGAGGGGGTAGCCAAGGCACTGGTCGATCTCAAGGCCAAGGGCACGCAATTCGTCCGCCTCGGGGATGTCGAGGACACTGGTGACGACAAGACGACGGAGTAACGGCCAGAAGCGCTTTTTCGTTTAGCGCAGCGCTATCTCCGGCGGTCGAAAGCGCTCATGCAGCGTTCTGGAACCCGGTCCGTCGCGGTCGAGCGCGAAATCCTCGAACCAGTCGCGATGCATGCCGGCGAGCATGGCGCCGATCATCTGCGCGGCGAGATAGGAAAATGTAATGCCGTTGCCGCCGTAGCCATAGGCAGCGAACACATGCGGTATCTCCGGCACCGGGCCGATCAGCGGCAGACCGTCGGCCGTCTCGCCGAAAGTGCCGCACCAGGCGTGTTCCACCCGCGCATCCGCCTTCGGCCACAGCCGCTTCATCTTCTCCTGGATTGCCTTGGTCTTGGCCGGCAGCTTCAGATCCCGTACATCGGCATCGATGGTCTCGTCGTCCTCGCCGCCGGCGACGATGCGATTGTCCGCCGTCGTGCGCATGTAGAGATAGGGATGGCTGTCCTCCCAGATCAGCGCCCTGTCGCGCCAGAAATTTGCCGGGTCTTGCGGCACGGTGGCGAACGCCCAGCTAGAACTCGAGCGGTGCAGCTTCGGCATGTCGAGACCCGGCATCGAATAGCCGGTCGCCAGCACGACATGCCGCGCCTCGATGACGTGGCCTCCATCGGTCACTGCCGTGACATGATCGCCTTCGCTGTGAAGCGTGGTCACGGAAGCGTTGACCAGCAGCGCGCCGCGCCGCACCGCCATCTCGATCAAGGCCCAGGTCAGAAGCAGCGGATCGGCCTCCGCCGAACCCGGCGAATAGATCGCGCCATCCCGATCAAGCTCGAACTGTGTGAAGAGATCGGGATGTTCGAGATAGACGCCGGGCAGGCCGGCCCGGCGGCGAAGCTGGCGCTCCTCCCTGAGGTTGCGCGCGCCTTCGCAGTTGGCGGCGAGATAGAGTGTGTTGCGCGGCCGGAAGCCGCAGGCGATGCCGTTTGCGGCGATGAGCTTGGAAAGGCCGGCGACCGCAGCACCACTGCGGCGGTAGATGCCGGCCGCGCGCTCGAAGCCGTAATAATCCTCGAGTTCGCTGAGCGTGCTGTCGATTTCCCATTGCAGCATCGCCGTACTCGCCGCGGTGCTGCCAAAGCCGGGCTCCTCCCGGTCGATGACCGCCACGGAAAAACCCCGCGCCGTCAGATGTTCTGCGACCAATGCGCCGGTGATGCCGCCGCCGATCACGGCGACGTCGGTGGCAAAACTCTGCTCGATCGGCCGCCATTCCGGCCTTATGCCGCTTTTTCCCCAGAGAGAACGGCCGCTCACCATCTGGTCGTGATCGGATTCGGTAAGATCGAGATCAGATGCCACGGACGTTCCCCCGGTTGATCATTTCGGCAATTGCGGCTGCGGCTTTTCCTCGATCAGCAGTTCGTCGATAACGGTCATGACAATCAGTGAAAGCGGCAGTGCCAGCATGGCGCCGACGGCACCCCACATCCATGTCCAGAACAGGATGGCGAGGAAGACGACGAAGGGATTGATTTCCAGCCGCCGTCCCATCACCGCGGGGAAGATCAGGTTCTCCATGAGGAGATGCACTGTGAAGAAGGCTGCGGCCGGCATTAGGCCGATGAGGATGCCATCATGAGTTAGGATGCCGGCGATGGCGACAGCAAGCGTCATCAGCGTGATGCCGAGATAAGGGATGAAGCTCGACAGGAAGGCAAAGAAGCCCCAGAGCACCGGGGCCGACAGCCCGCCTGCATAGGCGATGACGGTCATGACGACGCCGAGCCCAACATAGATCAGCGAGGCCGTTGCGAAATAAAATCCGAGTACCTGCTCGACAGCATTGATGACGCGGATTGCCGCCAGGCGCTGCGTGCGGGTGCGGAAGGTCATGATGATCGTCTTGCGCAGGTTGACCCGACCAGCGAGGAAGAACAGCAGCGCCGCAAAAAATATCAGTCCCTGCACCAGCGCCGGCGTCAGGCTACTTGTCACCACGTGCAGCACGTTGCCAGTGTTTTCGAGCAGCGCACCGATCGACATCGACTCGCTTTTGAATGTCGCCGGCGTGATATGCAGCCATGTGATGCGCTCCAGATAAGGCATGACGCGGTTTATGGTTCGCTCGGCGAAGGCGGGGCCCTCATTGGCAAGCGTCATCAGCGGGTCGGCGAGTGAGTTGATCAACAGGAAGATCACCAGCGCCACGCTGCTTGAAAGGATGAAGGCGTTGGCAAGCCGCGGCACCCCCATCTTGCTGAGCTTTTCCGCCGCCATGCCAAGGATCATGCCGACGACGACGGCAAGTGTGATCGGGATGAGGATCAGCGACATCAGGTAGACGGCCGCAAGGAAGAGAATGCCGAAGATGCCGATGATCGCCCAGGCCATGCTGACATCGAGCCCGTCTTTTTCCAGCCGGTGCAGCGGCGGCGGCGGCAGTTCTTCCGCAGCTTCCTTCAGCGATTGTGCCCATGCGCTGGTGTGGCGTTCGCCGATGGCGATCTTCTTTGCTTGTTTGCGGATGCCATTGGCGATGCCCATTGCGGTGAGGTCCCCCCGAAGCCCATTGCTTCGTGACGGAAACGCGCCGATGCGGTTCCGGTTCCCCCCGCACTCCAGCGCCTGTGTCCGTACCGGACATGTGCATATTAGGCCTTAGCGCTGGAACAAGTTTTCGGTCACGGGAGTTCGGCCTCGGAAGGAGTTACAGCTATGACTGCAGATCGAGATCAGATCAATACCACCGAGACCTACGGCACCGAGCCGCCTTATGCGGACAAAGCGGCGCTTGACGCCTCCGACCAACGGCGATGGTGGGTCTGGGGGATACTTGGGGCGGGCTTGGCGGTCTTCATCATCGCGGGTGTCAGTGTCGCGATCTGGCCTGACCCCAGCAACAATGATCCAACGGCGACAGCCTCGACCAAGCCGGACCCGATCAATACGCGACCATCCGGCCCCGGCACCTTCAACGACGATCCCGTCTCCGGCCCGGCAAGGCCTCCGGAAGCTGTGGACCGTTCACCATCGCCCAGCGGAAACGGTGGTGGGCCGACGCAGGTCACGACGCCATCGGGTGCCGAGAAGGTCCAATAGCCTCTTCAGATCAAGGCGAAAGCGTCATCAAATCGAGAGCGTCAGGCCGATGCCCCATGGATCCCTCAGGAACAAGCCGCCGTCGCGCTTTTCGCTTTTGATTTCGAGACCGTCGAGCTTGGAGACCGCCTCATCCAGCGTCGCCTTGTCGTTGAAACGGATCTTATAGTCCGAAAGCCCGGTCATATTGCCGGCGCGTGCCATGGCGCCGCGGCTGTTCCAGATATTGGCGCCGAGATGGTGATGGTAGCCGCCGCTCGCAAAGAAGCTCGCGCCCGGATAGCGCGCCATCAGCTTGAGGCCGAGGACGTCGCGGTAGAAGGCGTCGGCCTGTGGAATATCGCCGACCTGCAGATGCAGGTGGCCGATTGCCGTTCCCGCAGCCATGCCGTCCCAGCGCTCATCAGGCGCGCTGTTGTAGAGCGCCTGCAGGTCGAGGCGCAGCGTCGCCATCTCCACCATGCCGTCCTCATGGAATTTCCATTGTTCGTGCGGCCGGTCGGCGTAGATTTCGATGCCGTTGCCTTCGGGATCGGCAAGGTAGATCGCTTCGCTGACGAGATGGTCCGACGCGCCGTCGAGCGCGACGTTATTCTGTGCCGCATGGCGCAGCCAGCGTGCCAGTTCGGTCCGATCCGGCATCAGGAAGGCGGTGTGGAAAAGGCCGGCGGCATTGCGCGGCGCGATGGTCGCATTCTTGGCGGTGGTCAGCGTCAGCAATGGCAGATCGCCGACACCCAGCACTTCGCCGCTCGCCGTCTTCTCGATGACTTTCAGGCCAAGCATCGATTGATAGAAGCCGGAAACCAGACCGAGGTCGGTCACGACCAGATGCGACTGGTCGATATAGGCGGGCCGCGTCAGCGCATAGGAAGTTTCGGTCGTCATGGCTTGTTCTCCTGCCTCTGAATTGGCCCGTAGGATAGAAGGCGTACCGGCGATGGCGGCAAACACGCCGCCCGTGGCAAGCCCGAGGAAGTTTCGCCGGTTCATTCGCTTCTGATCTCCCCTCGGCTGCCGTACTTGACCCCTATATGGCGCATTCCAATTGTTCACAGAAGATGCGTTTTTGACGATGAAGCGTTGAACAGATGTTGACGATGACTTGCGCCCACTTGATCGCGATCAATGCGTTCATATCTCCATAAGAGGAAACTTATGCATCTCAGTCATGGAGGGAAGCCATGTACAGGAAGATCATCGTAGCGATCGCGCTCGGCGGCATCGACAAGGGAGAAAAAATCCTTCGCAAGGCCGCGTCCCTGCTCGACGAAGGCGGCGAGATCATCGCGCTCAACGTCGTCGAGGATGTGCCGAGTTATGTCGCGATCGAACTGCCGGCCAATATGGTCGAGGACGTCATGAAGGACAGCCGCGGGCAGCTGGAAGCACTGGTCGCCGCAGCCGGTGTTGCGGCAACTGTCGAGATCCGCAACGGCCCGCCTGCCAAAGCGATCATCTCGGCCGCCGAAACCCACGGCGCCGACCTGATTATCGTCGCCTCGCACGTTCCCGACTTTTCCAACTACTTCATCGGCGCCACTGCCGATCGGGTCGTGCGCCATGCCAAATGCTCGGTGCTGGTTGACCGTCAGAAGGTTTGACTTTGCGCCCTGCTGCCTGTCACGAAGATTTACCGCCGGTGCGCTTTGCCGCAGTTGCGCGCCCGTCCGTTCGATGCGACGATTGCAACCGGAGTATGAAACGGATTGGGCGTGCATGGGCGAGTTCAACGGCATTCGCTGGGCTTATGATAGATACGAACTGATCGCCGACGGTATCGTTCATGGCGTCGGTCTCGTGCTGGCCCTGATCGGGGCTACCGTGCTGATCTTCTACGCCACGGTCTGGAGCTCCTACGGCGCGCTCGCTGCCGCCTGGATCTATGGCGTCGGGCTGGTGCTGACGCTTGCCATTTCCTTTTCCTACAACGCCTGGCCGGTCTCGCGCACGAAGTGGTATCTGCGCCGCTTCGATCATTCGGCGATCTTCCTCTTGATCGCCGCCACCTATACGCCCTTCCTCGAACGCGGCGCCGACGATCCGCTGCTCTTGTTCATGCTGGTCGCGATCTGGCTGTTTGCCGCTGTCGGCATTCTCCTGAAATGCGTCTTTCCCGGGCGTTACGACCGTCTCGCCATCCTGCTTTATCTCGCCATGGGCTGGAGCGGCGTGCTGGTGGCCGAGCCCGTCGCCTCGCGCATTCCCGCCGCCTCCATGCTGCTGATCGTCATCGGCGGCGTCATCTATTCGCTCGGCGTCATCTTCCACGTCTGGGAGAAGCTGCGCTTCCAGAACGCCATCTGGCACGGCTTCGTCGTCACCGCCGCGGCCGTGCATTATTCGGCCGTCTTCACCTGTTTCAGCC
>NZ_VSZV01000256.1:0-7368 GCF_008919455.1 Rhizobium sp. PEPV16 | reverse complement strand
ACCCTCGCAAACAATATGAACCCGAGCATCATGACAGACGCTGTCCTCCTCCGCGACGCCACCGAAGCCGATCTTTCCGCCATTCGCGATATCTACAATCACGCCGTCGAGCACACGACGGCGATCTGGAACGATACGTTGGTCGATCTCGAAAATCGGCTGGAATGGTTCAAGGCGCGCAAGGCGCGCGGCTTTCCCATCATCGTCGCCGAACTATCGGGCAAGGTCGCAGGCTATGCCTCCTATGGCGACTGGCGGCCTTTCGACGGCTACCGCCACACGGTCGAGCATTCCGTCTATGTCGACAAGGATTGCCGCGGTGCGGGCATCGGCGAGCGCCTGATGCGGGAGCTGATCACGCGTGCTGCGGCCGGCAATATCCATGTGATGATTGCCGGCATCGAGGCTGAGAACGCAGCCTCGATCAGGCTGCACGAAAAACTTGGTTTCCGCATCGCCGGCAGATTTTCCGAAGTCGGCACCAAGTTCGGCCGCTGGCTGGACCTCACCTGCATGGAGCTTCGCCTGCCCGGCAAGGTGGATTGATCCGCCTGCCTGGCAAATCCGGACCGCAATCCATTGTGAACGGCGCGCGCCATCTTTTTATTGTAGTCTGAGCTGTGTAAGAAAATGGAAGGCTGCTTCGCGAAAGGCGGCCTGAAAGCGTCATGGGGGTGAACTGTTCAATGGCAATGCACGGATCGTCGCTCGGTCTCCTTGCCCTCGTCCTTCTGGCATTTCCGCCAATTGCCGCACGGGCCGCCGATTGCAGCAGTCTGGCCGAGCCGAAGCTCGACTGGCAGGAATGCACCAAGAAAAACCTGATGCTACAGGGCAGTGATCTCGAAGGCGCCAATCTCGTCGGCACCGATTTTTCGCTGACCGATCTCGCCGGCGCCAACGTCAAATCCGCCAATCTGGAGAAAGCGACACTGGTGCGCGCCTCTCTGGAGGGCGCACACGCCGAAGGCGCCAATTTCGCCAAGATCGAGGCCTACCGATCCAGCTTCGCCAATGTCGCCGCCGAGGGCGCCTCCTTTGCTGGCGCCGAGCTGCAGCGCGCCAATTTCGCCGGCGCCCAGCTCTCCGGCGCGAGCTTCGAAAAGGCTGAACTCGGCCGCGCCGATTTCGACAAGGCGGTGCTGACGGGGGTGAAATTCTCTTTCGCCAATCTCTCCCGCGCCGATCTCTCCAAGGCCACCTTCGAAGGCCCGGCGACCTTCGAGCGCGCCTTCATGTTCCTGACCCGCATCGAAGGCCTCGACCTCTCGGGCGCCGCCGGGCTCGAACAGGCGCAGATCGACCTTGCCTGCGGCGATGCCTCGACCAAGCTACCGGCAGGCCTTTCGGCACCCTCGACCTGGCCATGCCCTGCCGATCACGATTGATTGGGGCTTTCGCGCGATAACCGAGCGGTTGGTAAGGCCCTATGGGCAACAATGGCTGGCGGGCACGCAACGATCTGGCTGGGGGACGGTCGGATTCGATTTAGTGCAATAGCAACTCGCCCGTGACGCGACGCCATTCGTTCGGTCCGATCAGCCGCTGGTGGCTATAGCGAACGGAATGCAGCGGCCTGTTGATCGGTAATGGCTCGGCTGACGTCGCCATTCGCCGGTCGGGACGCCAGGTCGTGGTCGATGTAATGGATCGCCACGGCAATGTTCAGGTGCTCACGATAGCATGACGGATCGGTGGGGGAGGCGGGTCATCCGCCTTTCCTATTCCGGTTCCTCTTCATCCGAACTCAGCAGATCAACAAGCGCAGCAACCCTGCCTGTTGGCAGAGGCCGGCCTTCACCCATCAAGGCTTCGTCGTTGCTGGCCCACGCAAATGCCTCGGCGAGTTCAGCCTGGGTGGCGCCTGTCGCGATGACCTCGGCCACGAGCGTTTCATCGGCGGGCCCGAGGACGGCGATGACGTCCTTTGAAGTCATTGTCATAACCATTTCTCCTCTCTCAAGCTCAGCCCAGATATGGTGGTGCCTTCGAAGAAAGCAATTTTTCGCTGAGAAATTCTCTCCTCTTGAAACGGTAAACTGCTGAATTATATCAGTATTGTCGATCGCCGAGCAGGGATCGACAGGTCCAGGAGACGCCTGTCGCTCTTGGCGTCTCCTGTATCCATGTTGCTTGTAAGGAGGATATGGCCATGAGGACAAACCTCGATTTCTCTCCCCTGATCCGGTCGAGCGTCGGCTTCGAGCGGATGTTGAACGCACTCGAGGCTGCAAGCCGCGCCGAGACAATCGACAACTGGCCGCCTTACGATATCGTCAAAACCGGCGAGGACGAATACCGCATCGCCATGGCAGTGGCGGGCTTCTCGCAGGACGAACTGGCGATCATCCAAGAGCAGAACATGCTCGTCGTCTCAGGGCAGAAGGCGAACGGCGAAGATGTTCAATACCTGCATCGCGGCATTGCTGGTCGAAGCTTCCAGCGTCGGTTCGAATTGGCCGACCACGTCAAGGTCGTGGATGCCGGCCTCGTCAACGGTCTGCTGACCATCGATCTCAAGCGTGAAATTCCTGAAGAGATGAAGCCGCGCCAGATCGAGATCGGAACTGGAAATGCAATGCCGAAGGCCGAGACCAAGCAGATCGAGGCCGAGACGCAGGCAGCCTGAGCAGTCAGGAATGCCCAAGAACCACCAGAAAGGAGTAAGCCATGAGTGTTCGTGATTTGATTCCTTGGGGCCGCAACAACGGCCACCACGTTCCGAGTCTCCTCCGCGAGGACGACCATGATCCTTTCCTGTCGCTCCATCGCGAAGTCAACCGGCTGTTCGACGATGCTTTCCGCAGCTTCGGCTCTGGCCTGCCGTCACTGCGGGGCGCCAGCGGTTTCGGTGCCGGCTGGCCGAGTGTCGAGATCTCCGACACCGATAAGGAAATCAAGGTGACGGCTGAAGTCCCCGGCCTTGAGGAAAAGGACATCGAGGTCATTCTCGATGATGGCGTTCTGACGCTGAAGGGCGAAAAGCGTTCGGAGACGGAAGACAAGGAGAAGCAGTTCTCGGAGCGCTACTATGGCCGCTTCGAGCGACGCATCCCACTCGGGACCGAGGTCAAGGAAGATCAGGTCGACGCCACCTTCAAGAACGGCGTCCTGACCGTCACCTTGCCCAAGACCGAAAAGGCGCAGTCACAGGTCAGGCGCATCGCCATCAGAAGCTGATCGAAACGAGGGCGGCGGCCGACCACCTGGCGGCCGCCGCTACCATGTCGTCCATGGTGGCACGGAAATTTCCGTCGCGCTCAGTCTCCTCATGGCCGCGGGATCGGCAGATGCCGATCGCAGGTTCAGGCCTATTTCCCAGGCTCGAACACCATGGAGTGGCCGTTGATGCAATAGCGCAGGCCGGTCGGCGGCGGGCCGTCCGGAAAGACGTGGCCGAGATGGGCGTCGCAGCTGCCGCAGCGGATTTCGGTGCGCACCATGCCGTGGGTCGTGTCGCGATGCTCGATCACCGCTTCGGGTGACACCGCTTCGAAATAGCTCGGCCAACCGCAGCCGGCATCGAATTTCGTGTCGGAGCGGAAAAGCGGCGCGTTGCAGCCGACGCAGCGGTAAAGCCCCGTCTCGAACGAATCCCAGTAGGGGCCGGTGAAGGCGCGTTCGGTGCCGTGCTGGCGCGTGATGCGGTATTGCTCAGGGGTGAGCTGCTCTTTCCATTCGGCGTCGGTCTTGTGGATCTTGGCGGTGGTCGCAGTTTCGGACATGAGGTGCTCCTTTCGCAGAGGGGCGGGTTCCGTTTCGCGAGAAAATGTGGTGCGCCGCGTTCACTTCATCAAGTCTCCCGCGGCGCGCCATGAGATTGGCCGCATACCCAATTGGGGGAAGAGGCTTGCTTTTACATCCGTTAGGGGTTTTCTGTTAGGGTTAATGTTGCGTGCATTGGAGAATCACTGGTGTTTGAGGCAGCAATCGTCCTGCTCTACGGCCTTGTGGCTGTGGCAGCCATGGCGGTCACACTGTTGGAAGGCTGGGCCAACCATGACGGCTTGACGCTTCATCGTCTCGCCGGGCTCCTCGCTTGCCTGCTCTGGCCGCTGACGCTTCTGGTCTTCATCCTGCACGGTTGCATCGCCCGGCTGCTGACGCGTCTTTCCCGATCGACGGCCTGATCGGCTTCGAAGATCGCCTGCTTCGCCGGACCGGCCGAAATCGCTTGAGACACTCCCTCGTTTCGCCTAAGTCAGAAGACAGGCCGGTTTTCGCCGGCTTTCGTCTGTTGCCTTTCCGGTGTCGCGCGTCTTTTCAGGCGCAAAGGATGCTGTACCGCTTTGAATTGCTGCATAATTTCATTCCTTGAATCGATTCCGGTTTAAGGCGTTATCCAGTAGAGGAGAAGACATGGCCGATGTCACGGCTCTGACATTTCTGGCCCTGTGTCTGCCGCTCGCCGGCGCTCTTGCTGCTCCCTTCGTCATCCGCACCTTCGGCGCAAACGGTGCCTGGCTCCTGGCGATCGCTCCCTTGCTCGCCTTCCTGCATTTCCTGCGGTTCATTCCTCAGATCGCGCGCGGCGAGGTTGTTACAGGCGGCTATTCCTGGGTGCCGAGCTATCATCTCTCTTTCTCCTGGTTCCTCGATGGCCTGTCGCTGGCTTTCGCGCTGCTGATCACCGGCATCGGCACCATGATCGTGCTTTATGCCGGCGGCTACCTCAAAGGACACAAGGATCAGGGCCGCTTCTTCTCCTTCATCTTCCTCTTCATGGGCGCGATGCTCGGCGTCGTCGTTTCCGACAGTTTCCTGATGCTCTTCATTTTCTGGGAACTGACGTCGATCACGTCCTTCCTGCTGATCGGTTTCGATCACGAGCGTGAGGCGGCTCGCCGCGCCGCCCTGCAGGCGCTTGTTGTGACCGGCGGGGGAGGGCTCTGCCTGTTGGCCGGCCTGCTGCTGCTCTGGAACATCTCTGGCGTCACTGAGATGTCGCGGCTCGTCGGCGCCGGCGATATCGTGCGCGAAAGCCCGTTCTATCTGGCTGCGCTCATCCTGGTCCTCGGCGGCGCCTTCACCAAGTCGGCGCAGTTTCCCTTTCATTTCTGGCTGCCGAACGCCATGGAGGCGCCGACGCCGGTTTCGGCCTATCTGCATTCGGCCACCATGGTGAAGGCAGGCGTCTATCTGCTGATGCGGCTCAACCCCGTCATGGGAGCAACCCCTGCCTGGGAAATCCTTCTGCCCTTCTTCGGCGGGCTGACGCTGGTGGTCGGCACCGCGCTTGCCATCCGCCAGACCGACCTGAAGCTCAAGCTCGCCTATACCACCGTCTCCTCGCTCGGCCTGCTCGTCATGCTGATCGGCTTCGGCTCTGACCATGCAGTGGAGGCGGCAGCACTCTATCTGGTGGCACATTCCCTCTTCAAAGGCGCGCTCTTCATGGTCGCCGGCATCATCGATCACGAGACCGGCACGCGCGATATCACCAGGCTCAGTGGCCTGATGCGGGCGATGCCGCTCACTTGGATCATCGCGCTTGCGGCGGCCTTCTCCATGGCCGGCCTGCCGCCCTTCTTCGGTTTCCTGGCCAAGGAGGAGATCTATACCGCACTCGTCGGCGGCGATGTCCGCACGATTACTTTCGCCGCCATCACTGTCTTCGGCAATGCGCTGATGTTTGCTGTCGCCTTCGCCGTGGCGCTGAAACCCTTCCTCGGCCAGCCGGTGGAGACGCCGAAACCTCCGCACGAAGCCCCCGTCTTGCTTTGGCTCGGCCCGGCCTTTCTCGCCGTCCTCGGCCTGCTCGCGGCGATCTTTCCGGGCTTTACCCATACCGTCCTGTCCTCGCCGATCGCATCCGCCATCCGCCAGACACCCGTCCAAATCGACATTTCGCTGACGCCGCATATCGGCCTGCCCTTGGCGCTCTCCGCCCTGACCGTGCTGCTCGGTATCGGCGTCTACTGGCAACTCGCGCGTGCCCGTTTCCTGATGGCCGTCTTCCTGCGCGCGGCCGGACCTGGGCCGGACCATGGCTTTGATGTCGCTGTATCGGGCCTTGTCCGCTTTTCCGGCCGCGTCATGCGTGTGCTGCAGCCGGGGCGGCTGGAGATCTACGTCACCTGCACCTTCCTCTGCGTTGCCGCCATCCTCATCGTCCCGCTCGTCGTCTATGGCGAGCTGCCGCGTCTGCCGGCCTGGCCGACCGATGTCAGGCTGCATGAATGGGCGGTCTTCCTGATCGCCGCCTTCGGCCTGGCCGCCGTGCTCGTCGCCCGCGACCGGCTGACGGCGATCGTTTCGCTCGGCATCCAGGGTTTCGCCGTCGCCATCATCTTCCTGCTGTTCGGCGCGCCGGATCTGTCCTTCACCCAGTTCATGGTCGAAACCCTTTCGGTGGTGATTCTCGCCCTGGTCATGACCAGGCTTCGTCTCTCGCCCGACGATCAGCGGCCGCTCGGCCGCAAGCTCTTCGACGGCGCGCTGGCGCTTGCCTGCGGCCTCGGCTTCACGCTTCTGCTGATGCGGGCAACCGAGGCACCGTTCAACGACGCGCTGACGGCTTTCTTCAACACCTATTCCAAATCGATCGCCCACGGCGCCAATGTCGTCAACGTCATCATCGTCGATTTCCGCGGCACCGACACGCTTGGCGAAATCGCCGTCGTCGCGGTCACCGGTCTTGCCATCCTGGCGCTGATCCGCATCCGCGCCGGCAGCGAGCGCAAGCTTGCCGCCAACGATCCCGCGGCGGAGGGTTGAGCGCGTGAACACCCTCATCTTCCGCACCGCCGCCCCGTTTCTCACCGCGCTGATGCTGCTTTTTTCCGTCTTCGTGCTGCTGCGCGGCCATAACGAGCCGGGCGGCGGCTTCATCGGCGGGCTGATCGCTGCCTCGGGACTAGCGATCTACGGCATTGCCCGCGGCGTTGGCGCCGTTCGCCGGGCGCTGTTTTTCCATCCGCTGTCGATTGCCGGCTTCGGCTTGCTGCTGTCGACCGTGGCCGGTCTTCTCTCCATCCTGTTTGCCGTTCCCTTCATGACCGGCCTCTGGATCTATCCGACGCTTTTCGGCGCCGAGGTGCCGCTGTCCAGCGTCATGCTCTTCGATGTCGGCGTCTATCTTGTCGTGCTCGGCGCCATCACCTCGATCGCACTGGCGCTCGAGGAAAAGGAGGTGGAATGATGGAGCCGCTTCTGGCGATCCTCGTCGGTCTGTTCTTCGCCGCCGCCATCTATCTAATGCTGTCGAAATTCTCGATCCGCATCATGCTCGGCATCGCCATCCTCGGCAACGCCGTCAATCTGCTGCTCTTTACCGGCGGCCGACTGACGCGCGAGGTGCCGCCGATCATCCCAGCGGGTCTCGACAGCTTGCCCGCAGGCGCGGCCAACCCGCTGCCGCAGGCCCTC
>NZ_VSZV01000250.1:0-18126 GCF_008919455.1 Rhizobium sp. PEPV16 | reverse complement strand
ACTCGTCGCCGAACACGGTCTCAAGGACGAGGAAGGCTACCCGCTCTCCAAGGAGTTGCTGCTGCTCTGGACCATGCGGGCAGCCCATCAGCCGCTGTTCAAAAACCGCGGCATCCGGGTCAATGCGGTCAGCCCCGGCCCGGTGGAAACGCCGATCCTCAAGCAGTTCCGCGCCGTGCTCGGCGACGCCAGGGTCGACAGCGACATCACCCGCGTCGGCCGGGCGGGCACCTCCGCCGATATCGCACCCGCCGTACTCTTCCTCTGCTCGGATGGCGCACGCTGGATCAACGGCGCCAATCTTGCCGCCGACGGCGGCCTCGAAGCTTCCATCAACGCCGAAGTCCTCGGCTTCTAGTTCTTGTCCCAAGGAGACCTCCGATGAATATTTCCCTCCTCATCAACGGCGCAGACCGCGCGGCCTCCGGCGGCCGCACCTATGATCGCATCGATCCCTTCACCGAGAAGCTCGCAAGCCGCGCCGCCGCGGCAAGCCTGGAGGATGCCGCCGCTGCGGTCGATGCCGCCAGCGCCGCCTTCGGCGCCTGGTCGAAGACCGGCCCCGGCCAGCGCCGCGCGATCCTGATGAAGGCCGCCGATATCCTGGATTCCAAGGTGGGCGAGTTTACCCAATTGATGATCGAGGAAACGGGCGCCACCGCGCCCTGGGCCGGCTTCAATGTCATGTTCGCTGCCAACATCCTGCGCGAGGCCGGCGCCATGACCACGCAGATATCAGGCGAAATCATCCCTTCCGACAAACCCGGCACGCTCGCCATGGGCGTTCGCCAGGCTGCAGGCGTCTGCCTGGCGATTGCCCCCTGGAACGCGCCCGTCATCCTCGCCACCCGCGCCATCGCCATGCCGATCGCCTGCGGCAATACCGTCGTCCTCAAGGCATCCGAACAATGCCCCGGCACGCACCGGCTGATCGCGACGGCACTGACCGAAGCCGGCCTGCCGGCGGGTGTCGTCAATGTCATCACCAACGCGCCGGAGGATGCGCCCGAGATCGTTGCGGCGCTGATTGCCCATCCGGCCGTCAAGCGCGTGAACTTCACCGGGTCGACCAAGGTCGGCAAGATCATCGCCGAGACCTGCGGCAGGCATCTCAAACCCGCCCTCCTCGAGCTCGGCGGCAAGGCGCCGCTGGTCATTCTCGACGACGCCGATATCGACGGTGCCGTCGATGCCGCCATTTTCGGCGCCTTCATGAACCAGGGCCAGATCTGCATGTCGACAGAACGCATCATCGTCGACGAGACGATCGCCGACCAGTTCGTCGCCAAACTGGCCGCCCGCGCCAGCCAGCTCCCGGCCGGCGATCCGCGCGGCCACGTTGTTCTCGGTTCGCTGATCAGCCTCGACGCGGCGAAGAAAATGGATGAGTTGATTGCCGATGCGACCGCCAAGGGGGCAAAGCTCGTGGCCGGCGGCAAGCGCTCCGGCACCGTGGTCGAGGCGACGCTGCTCGATCACGTCACGCCCGAGATGCGTGTCTACTCGGAAGAATCCTTCGGCCCGGTCAAGCCGATCATTCGCGTCTCCGGCGAGGAAGAAGCCATCCGCATCGCCAACGACAGCGAATACGGCCTATCGGCGGCCATCTTCAGCCGGAATGTCCAGCGGGCAATGGCGGTTGCGGCACAGATCGAATCCGGCATCTGCCACATTAATGGCCCGACCGTGCACGATGAGGCGCAAATGCCCTTCGGCGGCGTCAAGGGCAGCGGCTATGGCCGCTTCGGCGGCAAGGCGGCAATCGCCGAATTCACCGACCTGCGCTGGATCACGGTCGAGGATTCCGCCCAGCACTATCCCTTCTGAGCCGACAGTCGTCACCGTGCCACGACGCCATTGCGGTCGTGGCACGGCCTATGCTCAGACCAGCGAAAGAGATTTCGCACCGCTCTTAGGGAGACGTTTCAGCTTCGGTGTGGCGTGGGCGGCGAACCGCGACTGCGATCGATCCGAGTTCAGCTCTCCAGCCATTGGGCGATGAGCTTGGCTGCCGCCCGCTTGCGGCCCACACGAATGTCGGCGGCGCCGGTGTCGAAATCCAGGCCGTTTTTCTCCCGCACCTGTCTCAGCCATGTCGGAAAGGCATCAAGGTTTCCGCATCCGAGAAGGAGAAGGCCGAGATCGTTCCGGTAGGTCTTTTTCTCGCTTTCCGAGAACTCTCCGCGCTCGGCGATACGCGCATTCAGTTCCCACTGCCAGTCCGGGTTCGGCCGGATCTGCAATCGCACGACATTCTTGGCGATCAGCGGATGACCTTCGGTGCCACGCAGCGGGATCGCAATATGGATTTCCCAGTCCTCGTCATCGCCAAATGGCAGGCCCAGCCTTTGCGCCAGGGTGACGGATTCGGTGGCACTGCGGCGCGCAAGCTCGATGTCCTTGAGCTGCCGCGCCAGCAAGCGGAAACGCTCTTCGTCAGGCTCGATATCCGGCAGAACTGTCTCGACATAGCGGTGCAACATCGCCAGTTGCTCGACGCGCCGCATAAGATCATATTTGCCCTCGATCATATCGGCAACAAGCTCGCCGCGGGTCGCCTTGTTGAGCAGGCAGATAAACACCATGCCCCAGAAGCCGAGATTGGTGACGTCATAGAGGTCTTCACCATAACGTCGGTCGTGGCGATAACCCAGATGCCGGAAAACCTCGAGAATGCGCACCGCCTCATCGGCAAAGGGAACAAACTTTGCCTTCTTGTCGCGCTGGGCAGGCATCGTCGTGTAATTGCCGACCTGCGTGATGAGCTTGAGCCGCGCCTTTAGCGCCTTGGCCGAAATCGTCTCACCGCTGGGCAGGGCGCCGGTATCGTCGAAACCGAACACGAACAGCAGCTTGTGCCGCCGCGACATCTGGATGACGCCACCAAGATCGAGAAACGGCAGCATGCGCCGGTAGGCCTCGACCAGCAGCGGCATTTCCCGGTCTCCGACAGAGGGTGCGCCGCCGGCAACGCGCATGAAATGGAAATAGAAATCGATCTGCTCGTTCGGATCGAGCAGGCCCGAAACTTTGGTCGCCAGCGGCCCGATATGATGGTGATTGGCAGGCCAGAACTTTCCCTGGCGCCGATCGGCAAAGGCTTCGTTTTCGTCGGCGATGAATGTCCGCAGCAGCTTTGCGTCGGCGTCGGTCATGGTGTGCCCCTAATTTCTTTCGTGAAGCCGTCAGCTGCCGCCGCTCGATTTGGTTAAGGCGATCTTCTCGCCACCGTCTCTGAGCGGCCTCCATGTCCCGGTAAATGCCGCGCACGGCATCCAATGCCGGCTAACAGAAACCGACCGCGTCACACGACGAAGGTTCCCTCGCTTTCCGTTCGGTTAAAATGCAACGAAGTATCGCTGGCCACCTCTTTTCTGATGGCGGCGGCGATCTCTTCCCACTGATCCAATGCGATGATCTTCACCTTGGCCTTTTGGACAACCGCAGCAAGCGCCGCTCTGATCATCTCGAGAAACCGGTCGAGCTTGTTGGATGCGCCGGTGATCGCCTCGTAGCGCAGGCGCACGTAATACGCCACCCAGTCGCAGCCGGAAGGCTTGGACGCCCTACCATACAGGAAGACGTCCGGATCGTTCGCGCTGGCGGCAATCCCTTGTTGCCCGGCCAGCACCGAGCCTCGCAGACTGTCTACGTAGACGGTGATATCTAGTCCCTTATGCGCGGTGGTCCGTTTCGTCTCGTCGAAGCCCGCCGCCGAGATAAGGCCTGCAAGCCGCATGATCAGAGTGTGGGAAAGCCACAATGCTGAACTCGTGTCGGTCATGGATTGGAGGAAACCCAACTTCATCGATTCATCTCGCGCATAATGCTACAGCGTCCTTCGCGCGTCTGAAAAAACACGCGGCGCTGCAGGTCGGGAAAAGCCCTCTTAATCAAAAATGCTGCTGAACGCGCGCCCCAGCTTCCCGAGATCGCCACCTTCTTCATAGAAGGGGTCACGCGGCCGGTAGGCATTGATGACGTAGTTGCGCAGCTTCGGAAAACGCTCTTTCGGTAACTTGCAAGGAAGGTGAGATATTTCGAGATTTTGCATAATATCACTCTTTAGGTTTTCCCAGCCTTCCAGCTTGTTCTTCCCATATATCCGTAGCGACCGGAGTTTCTTCAACTTCGAAAAAACCGAAACATCGCCTGCAATCTTACATGAGGAAATCTGCAAAACTTCGACCTCCTTGAAGCGCAGAATGTCCTCGACGTCCTTGATGGTCGAAGCGATCAGGAAAAGCCTCTTGATCGGAGCTCCTTCGAAAATCGACAGGGAGCCGGAAAAGCCTTGGAGCGAGAGATTGGCGAGGTCGGGCCATTTGCCATTCAGCGCTTTGATCTTATTGGCCTTCCAATCGAGATTGAGCCATGCCTCAAGTTGCGGAAACAGGTCCGGCAGCGCATCTCCGAAAGGCACATCTTGGGTTGTGATCGCCTTGACGCTGCCGAACCGCTTGAACCTGTCGAGATCGAAATCCTTAGCAAAAGCGCCCGATCCGGAAATGCCGATCTTTCCAATGGCATCCTTGTTCTTGATACCATCGAGGCTAGGGGCGAAGTATTCCTGCAGCCTCCCCTCGGCGACATCCTGAACTTCGATGGAGAAGCCATCACATTCATATTGGTCGATCAGATCACCGTATTTTTCGAAGCCTTCCTTGTTGAAGGCCGCTTCCTTCTTTGCAAATCGGGATGCAGCCGTCCGCACGATGACATGAGGCCCCCTCATCAAATTGTCCATGGTTCGCTCATCGGCTTCGAACAGAACTTCCGACACTTATTTCTCCTTATCAAGGGCAAGCAACAGATACCTGGCTGTAGCATTTTCTTGAGACCTGGCGCTTTTGCGCCAACGTCAGAGCGACGGATTCGGTAGCGTTGCGGCGCGCAAGCTCAATGTCCTTGAGCTGCGCGGGTCGTCTTGTTGACCAGGCAGATAAACACCAGACTCCAGAAACTGAGATTGATTACACTGACAGCTGGTTTCTTCATTGCGGCGGGTTCGGTATGCGAAGCCGTTAGTACGCGACATTGTCGCCATGCTCATAGAACGTGAAAGCGTTGCCGTCGTAACGGAATGCATGACGATTGGTCGCTATCCACAAAGCGTTGTCAGACACGCTGTCGAGACTGATGACCTGTGTCTTGCCGTCCAACTTTCCACTCGTGAGCAGCCTCACACGAGAACCTTCGAGCACGTGAAGGCCGTGCAAGGTTCCTAAATAGGTCCTCCCTTGGAAGCTGCGGACCGACCAGATGTAATCGCCGGGGAAATATTCGCCCAAGCTGCGGAAGCCGGCCCGGGCGTTCCCAGTCAAAACGGTGCCGTCTTCGCCCACGACCAACACTTCGTCTGCTGAGATGCAATGCATGGCGGTCAGGATGGCATCGGTTTTGATGTCGATCTTCGCCCAGGCCTTGCCGTCGTAGTGGAAGAGATTTCCACCGTTGCCGCAAACATAGATGTCAGTCTCGCTTGTGCCGCCAATATCGTTGAAGTTGGGCGCCTGCCGCATCGATTGCGTAAACTGGCGCAGCATATCGTCGGAAACCGACGCCGCATCTGGGAACGTCAAGTTGAGGGCGCTTATGCCAAGTTTCGTCAGTTCTCCATCGATAGGCGTCCAATTGGTCTCGTCGCGCCGATAGACCTGTCCGTAATTGCCGCAGACAAACAAGGTGGAGCCTATCTCTCTGATCCGCGTCACCGCGCCCAGAGCGCGCGCTCCCATCAGACCTGCGCCGGAGATTTTTTCATAGGTCTCCTCAGCAGAGTTCGCGATCTCGATGTCTCCTTCCCCCGTCAGGGCGCAGGCTGCGTCTCACCCCTTCCCGCTCCCGGCGCAGGCATAGCGACACCACCTGTTCGTTGGGCCAATCCCGGTAGTGCCACACGTCTTCCATTTCCGGGCAGAGGTAGTAAAGACGGGTAAATTCCGCATCCTTCGGCAGTTCGTCAGGGATCGTCGCGATCACGAAGATGTCGTCGGCTGCGGCGCAAGCGACAACGAACTTGACGGGTACGACCATAATTCCTCCTTAGAGCGAACCGGCGCTGCCGGGCGCGCCAGCGAACGCAGCGCAAATATGCTCTCGCCCATTGCGGGCCAGCGGTAAGCCGAGGCAAATTTACCGGACGCTACCAGCGGGGATCGTTTGGGAGACAATTTGCTGCTGCCCTCCGACTTCGACTGCGAATGAATAGTAAATCTCGTCAGGCACGCGCGAGACAGCCGCGGAAATTTTCAGTTTTTGATAATGGTCAATCGTATTTTCCCCTGCAGTCCTATCCCGAAAATAGATCTCGTTCTGCGAAAGCTCGCCGAGGCCTCGGCGAAGCTGCGGTGTGAGCGCTTTACCGTTGTCGTCATAAATCGCGTTGTATGAATCCGTGCTGGTTGCCGCCAACAATATGTTCCAGATGTCTTCCGGCGCAGACCTCGCTTCCAGAAACAGCTCGACCGCGTTTTCGGGCATATCCACACCGGCCGCGCGATAGATCTCCTCCAGATCATGGGGCGGCGGATCGGTTCGGCTTCGGCTCGTCAAATCCATCAGCAACGCGACATCGAGCGAAAATGTGAAGTGCCGTCCTGTCTTGTGCCAGAGATTGACGGTTCCCAGGCTAGAATATCCGAAGGCGGCGAGGTCATCGGCATTCAATTCCGGCACATTGGCCAATATCTGGCGGAGGAAGCCCTCGAAGAGAGCCGGTGTGCACAGCCAGTAGTTCCTGTTTGCATAGTACCCCACGCCATATTGCATCCAGAACTCTCGCAAGTCTTCCGGAACGCGCCCAAGGGCGCTTTTCGCGTCGGCCTCGGAAATCTGTCTTGCCTCGTGAGGTTTGCCTCGCGTCTCAACAAACTCTGCTGCGGTCATTCGTATCTCCCGAAATCGCGATCTCGGATACCGTTATGGTAGAGCCCTGTTTCAACCCAGCTATTCATACCTTCGAAGCCACCTCCGCGTTTCTTCGATCTTGTCGTATGGTGCCG
Source organism: Rhizobium sp. PEPV16 (assembly GCF_008919455.1). Lineage (NCBI taxonomy): Bacteria > Pseudomonadati > Pseudomonadota > Alphaproteobacteria > Hyphomicrobiales > Rhizobiaceae > Rhizobium > Rhizobium sp. PEPV16. Next base: position 11,122 of record NZ_VSZV01000250.1, on the reverse strand, counting down.
GTAGGACAAAAAGGCCCCGCCGATAATCCTTGAAAAGAACGGGCTCCAAGACTTTTGCGACGCTGCGATAATCGTCGAGAACCAGACCACGGTTGACATCGCCCAGTTGCGGCTCGCTGCCTGCCTGTATAATAAGGCCGCCGTCGATCTCGTGGATCGGGCAAGTCTCCCCGAGTTCTTTGGAAAGTGCGCCCTGCCCTCCCAGCTTCCCGACAATCTCTTCGTTGATGACGGTCAGCCAGTTGATCGACTTGATCTGACGGCCATCGCCGAGATCCGATTCTACTTCGAAATGAAGTGGATCGGAAAAATCCAATCCAGGAAAACGTTTGAGTAGGGGTAGAACGGTCTCTGCGACAGTATTGCTGCCGGCAAAAACCCCATGCTCGAACAAAAGACTATAGCCCGCGCTGCCATGAAGTAGCCCGACCGATGACGCCCACCGCTTCGTAAGATCGAGCAAAATGCCGTAGCCGCGTTCTGCCACAAAGGATGCCGGAAAATAGGCGCAGATCATCGATCTTCCAAGCGGGCTCATGGGATCGGGGCCGGCACACTTGAAAGAAATGCTTAAAGGCGTCGGCTCATCGACAACTTTCTTGCCAGGATATCCGAACACCATTGCTTCCATGGGTTCGGATGAAGTCAGCTCCCGCGCCATATTTTCATAATAGTCCAGGTAATCGCTGCCAGTGATTTTCGTCAGGCGGCTCGTATTCAGCTTGAGAAAATGCGACAGCGCATCCGTAAACAGCGCATGATATTGACGGAGCATGTCGCAGAGTATCAGTCTGGTTCGGCTTTCACTTCCGCCCAGAAAGAACAGCTCCACCGCAAAACCGATGTGTGTCTCCACAAAACCATCGCTGTTGGCAAATGAGTCAATCTGAGTTGCGCTACGCATAAAAAAGGGCTCAATCAAACCGTCTAACCCACTTGATCGATTCTTCAAGAGCATCCAAAGGTGGGGGCGCATCGATTAGGGGGCGCTGGTGATCGTCGAAACGTATGGGTTTCAGGATCCGGGCAACGCGCTGATACCCTTTTGGTACCATTCCTCGATTGAGGTCGCCCAATTCTGGTCTATCGCCTGCCTGTATCATGACGCCGCCATCATAAGAATAGATCGGGCACGAAGCACCCAGTTCATCGGCAAGCCTTGATTGTCCGCCCAGGTCGTTTACCAAGCCATTGTCAATGAATGTCAACCAATTAACCGTCCGTATCGCCTTTTTCCGCAAGCGGTTCATGCGAACATACCAGCGCGACTGCTCGGGCACGTCGAGGCCCGGAAACCTCTTGGCAATCGGAAAGGCAAGTAGGCGGTCGGCGAGCCCTTGGCGTCCTTCGTTGAACAGGATCGACAGACCAGCCGTACCGTATGCAGGTTTCAATTTCTCGCACCAACCTTGAACGAGCGAACGATATTGGTCATAGCCGACTTTTTCGGGCCAACTGGCTGGCAGGTAGATGCCTATGCGAGAGAATTCCCGCATTTCGGTTTCGCCAATCGCTTCGGCGTAATAGATGGTCGGATCGTCGAGATCGCCGCCTTCGGGATAACCAAACAACGAAGCCTCGAAACCATCATCGTTTTTCACGTTGTCAGGAGTGCGCGCACGTTCCCGAATGTAGCTGTCGTAGTCGATCTTGCTCAACGAATGCAGCCGGCGACCGTCATGCGGAATATAATGCGTCAGCTTGTCTTCGAATATTTGTTTGTACTCAAGCATGACATCCGTCATCTTCTCACGGATTTCGAGGCTCGTGGCCCTCTGCAGCGCGAAATCGATATAGTGCCCTAACCGCAACATCGGATTGCCGCGGGCCGAGGCGATTCCGATAGCATCCAGGAAACTCCAGTCGCGTGCATCCGCTGTAATCGCACTTTCATCAGTCATCGTGCCTCGCCTCGTTTGCGCCGACTTTCCTTAAATCTAAATTCACTGCGCAGCTGCGGTCATCAGCGCTCCGCCCCCCAAAAGGGCAGCAACAGCAGCGCCACCGTAGTAAATTGCGCCGCCCGTCACGACGCCTGCGGCCACTCCAGCGACGGTCGCCTTTATAGGATTTTCTTTCGCCCACTGGACAGGGTCATCCATCAAAGACGCAGGCTCCTTCGCAGGCGCAGCAACGGTCACCGGCGCCGGGGCACTGCCGCCGCCGCCAGAGCAGTCGCAATCATTTTTAAAATTCACATCCTCGCGTGGAGCCGGCCATCCATGATTAGAAAGTCCGGCAATTCTGCATCCATCTAGCTGTCCAATGGCGTCGCCCTGCATGCGAAGCCGTCGCGCACCGAATGCCACGGCACGGTTGGCATGGCCGGCGAGTTCAGAGCCCACGTCAACCTTGTTGACCGATTGTTCCTCCGGCGCGGTAATCTCGCCATCCACGAGGAAGTCGACACTCGACATGTTCATCGAATTCCGCGTTGTATTCGGCATCGCATACCATTGCCCGTTCAGACTTTCAGATCGAACTTGTTGGTCGCGGCAGCGTAAGCCGGCAGCAGTTTTGCCAAGGTTTCGTCAAACGGAACCGGCAGCGCATTCTGGAAGCGGCAAAGCGGCGTGGCGTTGAACAGGGGATAATCCAACGGCGGGAGATCGAGGCCACGTTGCTGGCGGAGCCGGCATGCGGCTAGCAGTTCGACCGGCAAGAACCACAATTCTTCTTCGTTGACGACGTCGTAGTCATCCGTCCCGCACCCCGATGCATGGAAGTCCGCAGCTTTTGCCAATGCCTCGCCGAATATACGGGGTCGCGGATCGAAGAGCGCTTCGAGCAATGGGAAAAAATCACCCATTTCTCCGTCATCCGGCTCCAGATCATAGGTCTCGTCGCTCCCCCGCCACGCCTTGTAGAGTTTGACTGAAAGCCATGGCAGATATTGCGGCAGACTTTTCCACGCGACGGCGCCGTTACCGTCGGTCTGTGCGTCCCACCGGTCGAAAATCGTCTCGGCCAGGCGGTTTGCATGGCTCAGCCAACCAAGCGCCAGCATGGTGGAAACGTCAGTGAACGGCCGTATTGGAAATTTGTAGCCGGCCGGATCGTCCGATTCCATGACCGCATGCGCACATTCGTAGTGCCAGAACCGGTAAATGCCGGACCTCGCAATCTCGTCGGCAGGATAAAGGGCTTCGTTAAGGCTCTTGTTCATCGCCATCCGCATATGCCAGCTTGCGATGGAACCGAGCGCATCCGGAACCAGCTTCTTTTCGCTCTTCCCGTCACGAACGAATGGCTCGATCGTTTCAGAAAGCGGTTCGTCGTAGAGAATTTCCTTGTTGAAAGAATCCTCGACCCAGTCCCGGATGTCGCGCTTCTCTTGGTTCAGATTTGCTGTAATCGTCTGCGCGACCGATGGCATTTTTCAATCTCTTACAAAATTTTGCTGTCAAAACACGTATACCTATTGTGTCGAGGCGGAGGCCCCGCCATCCTCAAATTTTCATCGGTTTATACTCGGAGAGATCAACCCCGCCTTCTCGCGGTCCGGATCGCCATATGATGGATCGATCGGTTCGACTGCCCTCCGAGTATACGTTTCCAGCTTCCCCTCCGAATTCGAACAGGAATATGAAATTGGCTGGAAAAACGACTTCCTCGTTTAGAATAAGAGGCTTCTCTCCCAGAGTCTCGGCTCGATCCGCCAATGTTGAGCGTCATTCATTGTCCAATCCTTCAACAGGCGACGTCCCAAGATACCGCCGACAGCTGACTTCATTGCAGCGGTCGAACGAGCCCTGCCTCAGCCGCCGCACCCGACCCTCCCCCTGTGCCGACTGTGACGGGCCGACCAGCCCGACGTACTGTCGGCCACGCGCAGTTAAATTTATTCGGATGTGAACCAGCCGAGACCCTCGACGACACGGCCGCCATGGGCCGTCGGGTCACCGATGCGGGCAAGCGCCTTGCCTTCGATAAAGACGATCGACGAGCCGCCGCTGATCGTGTCGGGCCCACCGACCGCGCAGGTGCATTTGTCGCCGACAACCGCAACCGGAACCCCTTCCACCGTCACCAGTGTCTGCGTTTCCGAGATCGGGCCGCCCACATGCGGCTTCGGCCCGGGTTCGACCATCGGACAAACATGGTTGTGGCCCTTAAGTGAAACATTCGTCACCGGCTCACCTCCTTTCGCAAAGACTGCAATGACTAGGATTGCTCTGCACGCAGCCTAGGCAGATCTGCCGTAGAGGGCGTGTCTGGAAATTCCTGACGGAACTTTCTGTCCACTGCGTCGAAAAGGGCATCGGCAGGCCATGCGACCGGCTTCGGAAGCTCCTTGAAGACGCCCATCTGGAACAGGTCGTGATTGAGATAGCCGGGGTTCTGCAAGCCCTCCCATTCGCGCATGCGCAGGATCATCAGCAGCAGAACGGGAAACGCCCAATAGGCATCCGGCTCTATTTCGTAATGCTTCTCGCGCTTGTTGCGCTTGTCGCCGGTGGTCGTCATGTCGCTGCTCTGTGCGACGTGGTAGTCGGCCGCCTTGGCGAGGATACGGTGGAAAGCAACCGCGTCCGGCTCCCGCCAGTGCTCGACAAGCTCGCTCCAGCCGCCATAACCGCCTGCATATTCGTCGTAAGCCTTCTCGCGCCACTCGGTCATTGTCGCGGCCTCGTCCGCCTTCAACCAGTCCGCGACGATATCCATCATCGCATAGGGAAAACCGAAGCTGGTGACGCCCTGCCCCAGGGCTCCGCCATGGAACTTGCCGCGCTGGATCGCATCCTTCTCCAGTTCCTGCAACGCAAGCCGGCCAAGCAACTCGCTCCAGTCCTTCCAGCCGACGGTCATCGTCAGGGCCAGCCCGTTGACGAAGTCGGGAAAGGATGCCGCACTGTTGGTGTTCAGATGCTGAATGCCGATCGCATAGGGAAGCCGCGGAGCGGACAGGCGTGCCGCCATCGCTAGCCGGTCGGATGCCAGATGGCCCTCGACGGCGCTCAAGACAAAGGCCTTCAACTCCAGAAGGCTGAGCTGGCTCAGATATCGGCCGATGGATTTGCCGTGGGAGTCATCGCCGTCGAGCCATTCCTGCAGGTCGCTACGCACCAAGCTAGCCAGCATTTGCTCGTACTTGACCAGCCACTCCGGAAATTCCGCCGTAACGTATTTTCTGATTTCTGACAGATTCATGTTCACCCTAAACCCTGCCTTTGGCTGCACCTTGAACACATCTATTTTTTCGGAGGACCACGACTGCGGCTTCCCCGACCGATCGGCTTGCCCTTGCTTGTAACCTGCCCGCCGCCGCCGTCATACCACTTTACGCGGGCCTCGCGTTCGCCCGGAGCGTAGTCCCAGTCTCTTTCACGATAATTCGTGACTGCACCGGTGTCGGCATCGACGTCATATTTGATTTCTTTGAAGTCGGGGCTTTCGTCCAACCATCTCAAGGCCTTCCGCGCGTCCGCAACCTGAGCTGGGGTAGCATTCTTCCACTCGCCACTTTGGGACGCAACACGGTCCAGGCGATCCCTTACATAAGCCGGCCCACCCATGTAGGATTGATCTTCGCTCAAAATAGCGCCGTTAGACTTGACCTCCCCAAAAATTATTTTGTTGGTCGTTGGGTCACGTCCAATGAGATCGACGCCGTTGCCCTGCGGGTTCTGGATAACCAACTGCTGGCTATAGCCCTCGTCAGAGAATTTCTTGCGCGCCTGCTCCTCGGCCTTATCGGACATCTCCTTATAGCTGAATTTCTTCTTGTCAGCAGTCGCCGGCCCACCCGGGTCCTTGACGTTTTCATGGGTCGACTTCGGCAGCCCCGCCTGGTCGTCGCCAAAACCCTTATGTACCTTGGCATGCTCCACAACTTTGGCTTCGGGGAGTTCGATGCGAGCAGTCTTGCCGACATTGCCGGCGGCGCGCTTCAGCACGATGACGATCTTGCGCGCTGCGCTGCCGACCTTCTTGCCGATCGACACCGCCACCTTGAGGGCGACGGCGCCTGCGCCAGCCGTCAGAGCGCCGGCCGCCGCCGAAATCGCCAATTCAAGCGCGAGGAAGGCGCCGTCGATGCCGAGGGTCCCGAAGGCGTAGCTCGGGCCGCCCTTCTCCCAGTCGGAAAGGAATTGCTTGTAGCGCGCCAGAGCGGTCTCTTTCAGCGCATTCCACACCTTGGAAAGCGCTGCGGTGACCTGCGCGTGGCGCGCGCTGACCGTACCTTGCGTGGCCGCGATGACCTTGTCCTCGGCCGTCGTGTCCGCCTTGTAATCGTAAAGCCCGGTACTTTTGCCGAGCCATTCGACCGTCGCCTTCCCCCCCTTCATGACCTGCGAGGTCTGGTTCACATCGACGGCGACGCTGTCTCGTATGCTGCGGTCGAGATTTTCGATATCGTCCTTAAAGCCCGGATCGTAGCCAAAGAAGGTGCCGACCTTCTGCGCTGCCCACAGTCCACCGCGCTGGATCCCGAGATTGGCGGCGCCTAAACCGGGTGGCGTGTAATCGTCGATCGCGACGCCGGCGGCTTCAACAAGGCCCATGGCCTCCTTGACCGCGCCCTCCAGGGCGGCAAGCACCGCTTCTCGAGCCGCCTTCTGCTCCTCCGCGGTGCCCAGGACGCCGCCCAGCAGGCCAAGCGTATAGACCATGCTCCAGTATTCGAGCAGTCTGTCATAGGTGTATTTCTGCAGATCGGTCTCTGGATTTGGATGAAAGCCCTGCGGGCGCGTATCCGGATATCCGGCCCCCATCGCACTACCCATCGGCATCTTCCCCAAGAAAATGCCACTTCTGAAACTCCTGTGGCACGAGCTCGTCGAAGTTGAGCGACGGCGCTCCAATTGCCGCCATCAAGCCGCTGGTACCGAGGCCGACACTTCCAAGGGCCGCGGACAACGCCCCGAGACCTGTAGCAATGTCTGCCGAGTTCTGCGGATTGGCCTTGGATATGAGTTCCTGGACAACGGAAACCTGCTGTTCGGGACTGAAGGACAATTCCGCCATGGAACTGAATGGTCGGATCCCGACGCGCCCCTGAAAGCGGCTGCGAACTTCGTCGCGAACGCTGCGCCGTTCGTTTGCCTCGGGAATCCAGCCGCCGGAGGTTACGAGGGTCATCGCGTCAGTTCCTGCGGATATCTACTTTCGAAGCCTTCAGGACCAGTTCCTGTCCCGCCTCGATCGTCACGTTTTCGCCCTTGACGTGAACCGTCCCGTCCGCCTCCATCCTGACACTGGTCTTGCCGACCACGATCTCGTAGGTCTTACCCACGACCGTGGACTTGGCCATACCGACTTCCTGATAATGGCCGATGGCGGTCGAATCGTTGCGGATGCCCCCGACCGTCGTCTGCAATCCGCCGCCGATCGTCATCGACTTCGCCGCGCCGACGATTTCTGTGGAAGATACCATCACCGTCTCGGCCTTGTTCTTGGCCACCCCGATAACGAGATTGCCCTCGCCCATGGTCGTGTCGGACAGGAGGCCGAGCTTGTCTGTGAACGCACCAAGCTTATCGGTGAGCAAGTCGCCGACCTTGCTGCGCAGAATACCCATGGCGGCCGTCACTCCCTTCTGAAGGATGTTCGGGCCAACCATCAGCGTCATGTTGCCGCCGATCACTTCGTGGTGGTTGTTACCGACCTCGATCGTCTTGTTATGGCCGACCGATTCCGACTGGTTATTATCGACGCGCTTCGAACGAGAATTTTCGACATGGATGCGGTGATCCCGCTGCGCATGCATGTAGATTTCTTCCCGACCGTTCTCGTCCTCGAAGCTCATCTCGTTGAAACCGGTGCCCTTATGGGTTTGGGTTCGGAATGTACTCTTGGTCTTATTCGCCGGCAGCGTATAAGGCACCGCATTGGCGGGATTGGGCACCACCCCTGTCACCAGCGGCCGGTCGGGGTCGCCGTCGACGAAGGCGACCATCACCTCCATGCCGATGCGCGGAATGATCTGCCCGCCCCAGGTGGAACCCGCCCAGTTCTGCGCCACGCGCACCCAGCAGGTGTCGGAACCGTCCTTCTTGGCCTTGCGGTCCCAGGGGAACCACAGCTTGATGCGGCCGTACTGGTCGGGGTGGATCTCCTCGCCGGACGGGCCGGCGACGATCGCCACCTGGGTGCCCTCGATCCGCGGCCGCTTGGTCTCGCGATGCGGGGTCATCGGCACTCGCGACGGCACCGCCTCGAATGTGTTCGTGTATTCCGGCTCGTTGCTGTTCGTCTCGTAGGATCGGTCGACGACGGTATGCACCGCCTTGACCACCACATGTTCCTCATAGACATGGTCGGGATGGGCGACTTCATAGGGGGTGAAGCGGCGTCCCGCCTCCAGAATGCGGGATGTGGAGGCGCCGAAGACCCGGTCGTGATCGGCTTCGGAGGCCTGCATCCTGAGTTTTTCCGCCCGCTCCGCCTCGGCCACGGAAGAAATGCGCGCCGGATATTCGTAGAGCTCGCGTTTGGTGGCCTCGGGCATCTGCACCAGGGATGGCGTCATCGTGCCGGGCACCATCCGCGGCGTCTCGAAGTTCCAGTCGGCGCCTGCCCGCTGGCCCGGTACGTAGGAATAGCGCCGGCTCCAATCGGTGATGTGGTTGCGGTCGGCCGAGCCCTGCGCCAGGCGAACGCGTCCCTCACCCTGCGCCGATGGCGACGGGCCGAGCCAGGATCTCGCACCATCGGCCACATGCAGCTTGTGTTTGCCGTCCTCATGAGAGAACCAGTAGAACAGGCCGTCTTCCTCGAAACGGCGGGTGAGATAGGCAAGGTCCGTTTCGTTCCACTGCACCGAATAATGCTGCGCTGGCGGTGGCGTGATCACGCCTGAGGTATCCGGCGCCGGGATGCCGTGCTCGGAAAACAGCGTCTCGACGATATCGACCGAGGTTTTGTCCATCCAGATGCGGCAGTCGGAGCGGCGCGACAAAAGCCACATCTGTGGCCGCAGCACCATGGAATAGGATCTGAGGCCGCGGGTAATGGGCGGGCCCTCGTTGAGTTCGGTCACCAGCCCGTTGAACGGCCGGCGCACACCTCCGCCATCCTCGCCTTGCTGCACCTCGACGGAGACATCCATCAGCCGGCCGATCAGTTCCTCCGGCTTGACGGACGGCTTCTTGGCGCGGGCCGACAGCTTGATTTCAAAGAGCGAGGAAATACCTTCCTCGATCGTCACCCGTTCCGGCAGAAGCTGGTCCTCGCCGAGCGGCGAGACGATCTTCAGAATACGGTTCGCCTGGATGAAATCCGCGGCGGACGACATATCGTTCATCGATGAGGACCTCTCAGCCTACGGCAGCGGCGGACGCTTCCGAGAAGCGTTTCAAAAAGCCGTCGACGAGGGTACGGCGATCGAAATAATGCAGGAGTTCCAGCCGGTTGTTGTTGCCGTTGAAATAGGCGGCAGCCATCGGCCGCTCTCCGGTCTTCTGGATGAAGGTGACCGCGGGATTGCCGTACAGTAAACGGGTCGGCGCCGGATCCTCGCCATAGATGGGAAGGAAATTCAGCGTGACGGACGCTTTGTAATGCTCCAGCGCCTTGGCCGTGAAGATGTTCTTCTTGCCGAGATAGCGGTGCATGACCGTCGTGCGGCCGTTCGGGCGGGTCGTCAGCTGCGTTCCCGATTCGAAGAATTCCGAAAGCAGTTCCCGCGCTCCGGGCGAACCCTGCAGCTTGCGGCCCTTGAAATAGACATCTTCGCCGATGGCAAGCGTATAGACGCTGCGCATCACCTGAAGATGACTGGTCCCGACCCCCTTGACGCCTTTGATCTTGAAGCTGGGCGCGACCATGCCGAAGACGCTTTCGTCGAACACTTCCTCGACGATGAGATGGTAGTTCGTCAGTTTCACATTATCGATGGCCAATCCGCTCATGGGAAGACTTCCTTCAAGCCCGCGACGACGATGGAGCGAACAGGCGCCGCAACGATGCGGCGCCCCTTCCAGTCGGATATCAGGCAGCCTTGGTGGTCGCGAGATCGTAAGAAGCGATCATCGGCGACTGCGGCGAGTGCTTGTCGTCGTAAGGCGTGTACTTCACTTCCATCTTGGTGAAGTTCAGCTTGATCGTCTCGACCGGCCGGTCACCGTTGGAATCGATCGAGTAGCTGGCGATCAGCGTGTTTTCGAGGGAGTACTCGATATAGGTGTCGCCAGGATTGCCCGTGGTGACGAGATGGATGACGGAGCGCTTGCCTGTACGGCCCGAGCAGGCCTCCTGGAAAAGCTTGGTCGACGAGGAGTCGCTGACCTTGGTGAGGATCACTTCCGAAACGGTCGGCTCGGAAGCTTCACGGTTCGCCGCCGAACCAGCGGACGTGTTCATGTTGCGGGCTACATTCCAGTGGATGGCTTCGATATCCATCCATTTGCGATGCTGTTCGTGGGTAGCATCCCCCTGGATACCGTCGATCTGAAGATAAATCGGCATGCTGTCAGCTCTCCTGTTGGCGGTTGAGTGCCTAGTTGCGTCTAAGGCGTAGTTGCCTTTCTTCTCGCTGCTCCCCGAGTGCGCTTGCGGCTCGGGGCTACTTCATCCGACAACCGGTTTTCCCCCGGCGTGTCGAATTCCTGTGGGGCGGCCTCTTCGGCATCAAGGCCGAAGCGATGGCCGTTGTAACCGATGGTGACCCCGCTAATTTTCTTCCCCTGCCCAACGGCATCGAGGAAAAACGTCGAAAGATCAGGCAGGAGGTCGCGCGCGATCATCACCTCGATGGCGCGGGCGCCCACCTCGCTGGTGCGCGCGCGCGAAATCAGCGCATCGCGGGCTTCCGGCGACAATGAAAGCTTGGTGCCGTAGGTGGCCTCGACCCGCTCACGGATACGGCCGATCTGGATATCGACGATGCCCGAAAGAGTCTCGTTACCAAGCGGCATGAAGGGCAGCACGGTCGTGCGGCCAAGGAAGGCCGGCTTGAAATGCTTCTGCAATTCCGGCGCCAGCAGCGCTTCGAGCGCGTCGGCCTCCGGCATCGTGTCGGGATCGGCGGCAAGTGTCGCGATCATCTCCGAACCTGTATTCGCCGTCATGACGATGGTGGTATTCTTGAAATCTATGTCCCGGCCTTCGCCGTCGCGCAGCGTTCCCTTGTCGAACACCTGATAGAAGATTTCCTGGACACCCGGATGCGCCTTGTCGA
>NZ_VSZV01000246.1:10539-17364 GCF_008919455.1 Rhizobium sp. PEPV16 | reverse complement strand
CCTTATAGCCCTTGAGGAGCCCGCCGATCTTGCTGGACGCGCCTGCGCCGAAACGGATGTTGGGCGGGGTTTGGAAAGTAAAGGCTTTCATGCTTTTGGTCCTCACTTGGCTCTCTCGGGCGGCAGGGCGGCCTGCCGCCCCCCTCTGAAAAGCCGATCCTTGCTGTCGATCGCCCCGGGGCTCCCCGAGGCGGTTTATTCCGGGTCGTTCAGCCCGCCGAGCAGTCGCTTGTACTTTGAATCATCGACCCGCACTGCGACCACATGCACCCCGCCGCCTTTGAGAGCGGCTTCAAGCGCCGGCATCAGATCGTCCAGCGTTTCGACCCGCGTTCCCCTGGCCCCAAAGGCTTCGGCCAATTTCACGAAATCCGGATTTTGGAAGTCGACGCCGAATTTCGGGAAACCTCTGGCGGTTTGCTTCGCTTCGATCATGCCCCAGCCGCCGTTGTCCAAGATGAGGACGACGAGGTTTAGCTTTTGTTCGACGGCCGTCATCAGTTCCTGGCCGGTCATCTGAAAGCCGCCGTCGCCGCAGACCGCCATGACGCGGAGCCCAGGATTGAGCAGCGCGGCCACGATCGCTGAGGGCACGCCGGCGCCCATGGTCGCGAGCGTGTTGTCGAGCAGCAGCGTATTGGGGTGATTGGTCCGATACTTCCGGGCGAACGGGATCTTGTAAAGGCCATTGTCGAGCGTAACAATGCTGCCTTCCGGCATGACCTTGCGAACAACGTGCACTATGCGATCCAGGGTGACCGGCCAACTTTTATCATCGGCACCCTCGCCAATCAGGGCGAGGATCCCCTCGCGCAGCGGCAGCAATCCGCCGGCATTGGGCAGCTTGCCCTCGAGGCGATCCGCCAGCGCCGCGACTGAAGCGCCGATGTCGCCGATGACCTCGAGCTGCGGCCAATAGGCCTGCGTGAAGGTCGCAGGCTGATGTGCGATGTGAATGACCTTCGGGCCGCCCTCAGACATGATGAACGGAGGCTTTTCGCACGTGTCGTGGCCGATGGCGATGATCAGGTCGGCCTTGTCGACGGCGACGTGGACATGGTCGCTTTTAGAAAGCGCCGCCGTGCCCATATAGAGGTTGGAGTCCTCCGCCACGACGCCCTTGCCCATTTGCGTGGCAAAGAAGGGAATGCGGGTGCGTTGCACGAAGTCGCCGATTTGGGCGTTCGAGTGCTGGTCGAGGCGGCTTGCCGCCCCGCCCACCATGATCAGCGGACACTTGGCCGCAAGGATCATTTCAAGCGCGAGATCGTGGGTCTTACCGCTTGCCATCATAGTTCATCCTCCTGACCTTCTTCGGCCGCAATGTCTTCCGGTATTACAACAAACACTGGGCCTTGCTTTGCCGCCTGCGCGATGCGGAGTGCGTCACTGAGGACTGGCCGGATCATTTGCACCGACTCGATTTGTACTGCGAGCTTGGTCACCGGCTTCATCACGGAGACGAGGTCGGTGACTTGGAAGTGCCCATGGAGGCTGCTTTTGATCGGCTTCTGGCCGGCGATCATCAACATCGGAAATCCGCCGAGATGGGCATACTCAGCGCCGTTGGGGAAGTTGAGTGCGCCCGGGCCGCAGGTGGAGAGGCAGCCGCCTGGACGGCCGGTGAGCCGGCCTTCGGTGGCGGCCATGAGGGCCGCATCCCACTCGGTGCGGGTCGCCACGAAATCGATCTTCTTCGACTTGCGCACCGACTCCATGAGGTCGAGGATTTCCTCGCCGGGGACGCCATAGATGCGCACGAAGCCCGCGTTCTCAAGCTCCCGCACAAAAATGTCGGACCCCTTGATCATGCGCTTCCGACGTTTATCAGATTGTGGCATAACAGACCTCCAGACGGTCTAATTAAAATATGACGCAATTAAAGCGTCATGTGGCTATTTACGATCATACGGCAGGAACGTCAACGGCCGTTAACCTGCCGCGTCAACAAAATTACCGGCTCTATCGGAGCAAGGCCTCTCGTGACGGCTTCGGCGGCGGAGACAATTTTGGTAGTGGACTTGCCAATTCCGCCGTTTCCATAGAATGCGATCTGCGAGCTGCCATGCTTGGCGTTCCTTCATGTGTTCGAAGCAATGCGGTTATCCCGCACCGCGGATGCGGCGGCCGTTCCGCTGCCTCGCAATAGCTCTCAAGATTCATGCCAAGCAGGCCGATTGAGCTGACGAACAATAATTCGCCGCTATTTCAGCGACGTGGGCGGAAAATATGGGATTGGGCGAAGAGGAATGCGTGTCGCGAAGCTGACAAAGGCGACGACGATGTCGTAAGTTGATTGTCGTCAACAACCGACCGACCGGGAATACTGGCAGGCCAGTGCTATCGCGCTAAACCACTCCTTGGGATACGATCCTACTTATCCAATAGCGCTGTCTCCGGTGGGATCATCGATCAAGCGCCGCGGCGAGCGATCCCATTCACCAGGACGAGCTAACCTCGTCCCGCATCTGGTGCCCTGCATAATGTTGCTGTCTGGCGCGCGCGCTGCTCCGCCATCGGCCAAAAATGTTTGAGCGGCCTCTCCCCACTCAAGGGACACGACGTCGAGCAAATGACGCTTGCCGTTTCATAAGTGTATCCGGCCCTGCGCGCCAGGAGTGCTGTTGCAGCTGGTCATGATGACAGGTCCGGCAGCCAAGCGCCTCCTCCTCGGTCAGACATTGGTTTTTCCTAAGGATGGACCAGTGCGTAGCCGAACACGGCAAATCGACTGGGGTGCATGGGGGGGGTGTCACAGGCTTCCTGCAATTAAAGTGCAGAACTGGAGGCGTGGCGTGCCCCTCGCGAATTCCAGCGGGGAAAGCGTGCGCCGTCGAATTTTGAGCCACCTGTCGCGGACCATCGGCGCTGCCCCACCTGATACAGTTGCAGAAGAAAGGGCCGGCGGAGTTTAGCTTGTCACAGTCGCGGTCGGGTTCGGCCCAGTCAAACCGATCCACGCGATCGCGTATGCAGAAACAACGTTGGTTCGGCGGTAGCGGTGTTTGGGGCGGCCTTCCTATGGATGCCCCCGGCTATGCAAGTAGGCATCGAGCTTTCTTGAGCATGTGAACGGGTGCGGTCATGTGTCAGGCCCATCGTTGCGGCATTATATGAACGGAGGGCCTGTATGGCGTTACGCGGATTACGTCTAGATCAAATTTGCGAGCTTTCAACTCGTTGCACGCTCCTGGTTATCGTAATGCCAATCATGTCGATCATAACCGGGCCGAGCGGCTCGCGGACGCTGTTTCGACCATGGGACGCCTGGCGCCATTCTCGTCGGCGGAACCTGCGACCATGGACTTCGATTTCCTCGAGACCGGCGGCAATCACCAGACGCACGCGGCGTGGCCGCGTCGATGATATAACCATTTCCTCAAAGAATATCTGCTTCGTAGTCTCCGCCTCCGCCATGGCGTTGACCGCCTTCAAGAGCTCAGCCGTTTCCGTACAACATGAAGCGTAGGGCTGCGTGCGTGGGCTCACTTGTTAAGTCCCCTGGATTAGGAACTCGCCTTACCTGCAGTCCGCGAAGCCCTCGACACATGCATTTTGGGACGACCCCAAACCTCGGATATGATGTCCATTACCTCCGCATTCGTGGAATTCAGTGTTTCCATCGCCTGCTCGTACGCCGATCGGCCTACCGCTCCGGCTAACAACTCATACAACGATCGATTTTTTAGCCAGGCTTCCCTGATCGCGTCCGACTCCCAGACGGTCGCAGTCAACAGATCATCCCCAAGGGAATCCCGTAGAAATGCGACTGCGTCCTGCTCTGAGACGTCACGCGGATCGTGCCTTGTCACCAAATACTTGGTGAAATCGTGATTTACGGGCCTCCCAGCCTTTTCGATCAAGGAGATTCTATGCAAGTAATAGTCTAGGGACATGGTCATTGACGCGATCTCAGGCCATTGAGGGCGGACAGTCACCAGAACGCCGGTCGCTGCTTCATAGGCACCCGCGGTCAGAAAGCTTCCACCTCCACAGTGGATAACGACGACGTCGTAATCCTCCTCGACTTCCTTGAGAGCATCCACCATTCTGATGCTAGCATCTGGATACTTCAATTTTTCACTATGGTAGCGCTGCGCACTTTGCCGTTCGAACCGGTGGAGCTCGAGATTACCCGGCACGAAATCAAGACCATCGAAATGGGTTGGTTGAATTATAGAACGCATACTGACCCGATCTTCATCATAGCTTAAAGCGGCATACATGCTCATCGGACGGCTGCCGAAACTGATATACGGAAAATTATAACCGAACCCTTTCGACAATGAGCCGTCGGAATCGAGATCTATAGCGAGAACGCGGTATCCTTGAAGTGCAAGGCCCTGAGCCAGATAGAGAGATGTGGTGGTGCTTGCGGAGCCGGCGGCTACTGAGATGATCTGTAGTTTCTCACCATCGCGCCTGCGCGGGCAAAACTTCAAAGCCTCTTTCTGACGGGCCGAAGCGAGATAGGCACGGAGTTCGTTGATCTGTCGAAGCGTATAGGAGCGCCGTCCTGCGGTCCCCAGCTTCGGTGTTGGCCCCAGCCCATCAATTGACAACTGGCGCAAATAACTGCCCGACACGCCGAGAATCTCGGCAACCTCGCCCAAGGAGAACGAGCGAAGGGTCCTGTCGTATCGCAAATTAGGAGCTGCCCCCCGCTCGATTAGGTGATTCCAGAGTTCTTTGGCATGGCGCTGAATGCGCTCCGAAGTGGTTTCCATTTGAGGTGGATTCTCAGAGCGTGGCATAGTGACCTCGTGACGGCATTTACTGTACATGACGTGTTTATTCTGTCACGATTTACCACATTATCTGCGCCCGTCAACAAGCACTTTGCCGCGCCAGGAAACTTATACTTTCGTCCGGGAATTCTTGTTCTCAATTCCTATTAGGGCGGAACGAGATTTTTGGGGCGATCTGCTCCGGGGTCCGGCTTGGGCTCCGCACAGGAACCGCTCGACCCAGCGTGCCACCACTTTCGCCGTTACCCCGGTATGGCCCTTCTGGCCGTCGGATCATGCGGCCCCGCTTGTCCCAATGAGCCTAAGACGTGGACTCGCGAATTGAATCGATTCAGATTCTTGTCACAACATGACGATCGTTGCGGTGCGGCGGATGATCTCGAAGAGCACAACCCGTGCCTTCGACATCCGCGCCAGCCGCCTGAATTCAGAAGAGGTCCGGCGCAGAACATTGCGCCGCTCGCGCGCAAGATCAGATCTCGTCCTCCGCGAAACCAGCGCCGCTAGGTCCCTGCCGCCGCCGGGCGGTGCCGGACCGGGCGCCGATCACGAAGATAGACGGTCATGCGCATAACTTCATCGGCGGCCAACTTTCGTCGGTTCGCTTTGTCGGGCAGCGTCGTGGCGGGCCGGTGTTAGTCCCCGATTGCAAAGCGGGCAATTGACCAGATGAAATCCGTCTGCATGGCAACGGCGGCCTGGTCGAGCTTGCCGGGATTGGTCCAGAACCAATTCGGATCCGGCGCGCCATTCGGACTGCAGGAACCGGATGGATTGGGGCAGAGCGCCGGGATCGGCGGATCGACAAATCCTGCTGGCGTCGTCATTATTCCCTTTGCGTTGACGGCGGCACGCGCATGGCAGGTGATGCAGGACGAAGTGTCGGCGAATCCGGCCTCCGTTACCGAATTGCCAAGATGCGTCGGCAAGCCGGTCGCCGAGACGAAGTTGGTCTGGCTGCCCTTCAGGCAGTAATGTTCCCACACGGGTGAAAGGCCTGCAGAGCTCAGCATGGCTTTCAGTGGGTCGTTCTTTGCACAGTCGCTGTAGGGCCGATCAAGGGCCTCATTCGCCTCCACGTCGGCGACAACCGCACCATAAGCATCATGGCATCCGGTATAATCGCAACGGCCTGGATTGTTCTGGTGCTCGAACGTTGCCCAGGTCCAGTTGGGCAGCACCTTACTGATGATATGCATGGCGGTTAGCGCGTATTTCTTCCCGTCAGGTGCCTCGCTGACATAATAATCGGCGCTATCGACCTCGTCGGCGGGCACCCAATTTGCCTTGACTTCCATGGCGCCGACAGGAGCTGAGATCGGCCGGCCGGCATTAAAGAAGGATCGCAGACCGGCCTTGGTATAGAGCTGGTTGCAAACGATGTAATCGAAAGTCGCCTGGTTGCGGCGAACTTCTTCGCTCCCGTCGGGCGACCCATGCGGGATGAGGCCCATAGGAGCCAACTGCTGGAGGGCTGGAAGACTCAGTATTTTAGGGCTAGCCACGGGAGTGGCGATTTCCGCCGCTGCATCCGATTGTCCACAGGACGGGTCACCTTTGGCGCCCGGAAAAACAGGGTGCGGAGTGAATGTATCTTCGTTCGAAGCCCATGTTTCGAACAAAACTTTGTCAGGGGTCGCCGCGGCGGGAGCAGCGACAGAAGCGAAGAGACGCCAAGACGCCTCGTCCGGCCTGTTGATTGCCAGGTTGGCATCGACCGACCGGGCGAAGCCGTCGAGGGATATGAACGCTAACGCAAAAACGGCACCCGTTGCAAATAATCTGGAAATCCAGTGCATCTTGTTCTCCAAGCAGTTTCATCAGTCTCCGAGCTTTTTCGGAGGGGATTTTGTATTCTATTGGTGACATCCCGCCTCGAAGCGGAAAAGGCGACTGCCGTCCGAACGGGTGATCGTGACGACTTCGGCGGGGGAGAAAATCTTGTTTGCTTATAGCTATCCCCTACCCGTCCCGTGGCCGGAGCCATTCAACTATGCTTTTGGGGAGCTTGCCCTGCGACTTGCTCGAAACGAGCACGCCGACATGCCCGCTCGGAAGCGGAATCTCCGTATAGTCG
>NZ_VSZV01000246.1:5031-10529 GCF_008919455.1 Rhizobium sp. PEPV16 | reverse complement strand
GTCGTAAGTTGATTGTCGTCAACAACCGACCGACCGGGAATACTGGTAGGCCAGTGCTATCGCGCTAAATCACTCCTTGGGATACGATCCCACTTATCCAATAGCGCTGTCTCCGGTGGGATCATCGACGACGATCGAGCGCGACGTCGAGCAAATGACGCTTGCCGTTTCATAAATGTATCCGGCCCAGCGCGCCTGGAGTACTGTTGCAGCTATGATGACAGGTCCGCACGTTCCGTTCGGAATAAAGAGTTCGGGCACGAAGCCGTTTTTTTCACAGGATTTACGGCATGTTGATCGACCGTTCCGGTCATCACTATGCCAGAGCGTTGTAATTGAGCGAAGAGCGTCAGGCGAAAGCAGGATCTCTGGAGGACGATTGTGCGGCATGCAGGAAAAGTCCGAACACTGCGATTCCTGATTGATGATGCCGAGGCCTTGCGCAGGGAGGCGGACGATCCCGTTGGTAGTGGGTGACCTCAGCGAGGCTCTCGCCGTGCGCCTGCGACCTGGATAACCATGACGCTTGCACGAACGAAGAAGACACCCCTCCAGTACGGTCTTGTTTAGCGATAGCTCGGCGACAGTCCGCCTCAGCTTGACGTTCGCCCTTCCAAAATGGCGTAGACGCTTCACTTGCGAGAGCATCAGACCGGTATATTTTGTTCTAATTTAGAAAGTGGCGTTTAGAAGCTTCTGCGTCGCGTTTAGACATCGGCGATCGGACCCCCCTCCACCAAAATTGAGGACAGTGCGATCTCCGCTTAATTTCATTCTGCATGGGGCGCAAGTCGACAAATGCAGTCCAGATGACCCGACTGACCGAAATTCTCCACATCCGATTTACGACATCGTCGTCACCTTTGTCAGCTTCGCGACACGCATTCCTCTTCGCCCAATCCCGTATTTTCCGCCCACATCGCTGAAATAGCAGCGAAATAATTGTTCGCCAGCTCGATCGGGCCTGCTTGGCACGAATCTTGAGAGCTAATGCGAGGCAGCGGAACGGCCGCCGCATCCGCGGTGCGGGATAACCGCATTGCTTCGAACTCGTGAAAGGACAAACAGTGGCATCACATGGAAAGCGTGGAATTGGCAAATCCACTGCCTCCCAAAATACGCTAGCGGCCCTTGTTGACCACGGTCAGAAGATCTCTCGCCGAATGCGATCCTTAAGGGACAGAGGATTTTCAGACCCCATCCAACAACCTTTTCTAAGCAGGCGCCTCCAGCAAGATCGGTGGCCTCGGGAAATTAGTTCGATCGAGAAGGTTTCGAGATGACTAAGCGGAAAAAAGCATTTTTCGTCAAGCGGGTCAGAGGTGGCAAGCAGGGGTTCGGCAAGGCGGATTACGGTAAGGCGGCGGTCGGCATCGGGGGTATCGGCAAGCCCAAGAGGAAGCCTAACAAGTCTAAGCATTAAAAGAACAGCCCCATCAAAGACAGGAGCTCATCCCTGCGACCTACCACTAACCTCGTACGATCTAGCGCATTCACGTTGCGACCGAATCGTTAACAACGGAGGACAATAAGATGGCACTCACCCTTCCGTGCAATCGGCGAACGCTGCTAACCGGGTTAATCTCCCTTTGCGCACCATCGGGACCCGCGCGCGCGGCTGATGTCATTGATCACGATAAGGTGCAAGGGTTTCCCGACAGCACCTCCGGCTTCCTCAAGACCTTCCAGCCGTATCTCAAGGTCTATAACGGCTGTGTCCCTTTCCCGGCCGTGGATGCCGCCGGCAACGTCAGCGGCGGCCTGAAACCGTCGGGAGCGATGAACGGCCACTGCTCACGCAGCATCGGACAAGTCTACGTCAGAGCGGAATCCTTCAGGGACCAGTGCGCAATCATGTACGCTTGGTACTTTCCCAAGGAGCAGAACGTCGACGGGCCCGGCAATTTGGGTCATCGGTCTGGTTGGCAGAATGTCGTCGTCTGGACGGCGAGTTGTGACAGCCAAGCGCGGGTGAACGCGGTCAGCTACTCAAGCCATGGTCATTACAACCGGGAGACAGAGCCTCACATGAGCGGAACACATCCGCTGGTCGCCTATCAGCGGAACCCATTCCCGCTCAACCCTTCACTTGTTGACACTGGAACTCGTGGAGGGATGCAGCCTGCAATCAACTGGTTCGACATGACGCCAGCAGCGCGACACACGCTTGACACCTATGTCTTCGGCAAGGAGGTACCATTCAACGATTACAACTTCTACTACAATCTGAGCAAGTCCCTATTGTAATTAATGGGTGGCGCCGGCTTCTCGCCGGCGCCTCTTTAAGAGTATCGACGATGGCATGCGCCCAAGCGCACGGTGGAGGAAAACGCCGGCACACATATGATCGGAGCCCGGAGAGACACCATGCACTTCGCGGTTCGTATTAAGCAGGGCTGGATTCTGCGCGAATCACGCCGATCCTGGATGAGCACGATCATGCGCCCGGGAGTGCCAACTCATTGTCAACCCCACGCCTCCAGGCGCCCTCATCGCGCTCTTACCGTTAGATCGCGCAGACCGCCGCCGAGCTAGTTGACATGCCTGCCCTCTCCAAAGTGCCCGCCATTGCACTGCGGGATTCTCCGCATCACATCCGCGTTTCGAAAGCGAAGGAGACCCCGCGTCGAGCGGATAAATGCCGCATCCATACGACATTGTCCGTCGCCTTGATGGCTTAGGCTGCGCGGGACGCCGCCTGACATCGACCAACTTTCTGGAAGAAAACGGCGCTTACAGCGGTGTCGACTACGTCTCCTATGATGTGCTCGGTGACGTTGTGTGCGGCGGCTTCGCGATGCCGATCCGAGAAATCAAAGCTCAGGAAGTCTACATCGTCATGTCCGACGAAATGAATGGCAGAATCGCCAGAGGAATCCCGAAATATGCTAAAGGCGGCATCGGCCGTCTGGGCGGTCTAAGCGTCAGGTCTATGGGCACGAGTGCATGCGCGCAAACGGCGTGCTCGTGGCATACAAGCCGGTCCACGACCGACCCGGAAAGGAACGAGCTCTCGTCTTTGCCCTTCAGCCAGGAATGCTCGAGATCTTGGACGTAGGTGTTCCAGTTCCACTGGATATCACCGAGAGTCAGACTGTCCCGGACCTTGTGGAAGTTGGTCCTGAATCTGGCGAGTTCTGTTTTAGTCCAGAGTAGACGGCATGAACACCGTTACACCACCATCGTCGCCGCGCTTCGCGGAATGCCAAATCGTCGCTTTCTGCGAAGTCGCCTGCCCAGCTCGCGATGGACGCAAGCGATACAAGCCAACGGGCGCCGTTCCGTACTCGCTCTTGAGGAGCCTTTGAGCTACCTGGTTGGAATGCACGGTCAGGCGATGCGCGGCGATTTCCGGGACGTTCGAGTGCCACCCTCTCCACACACTATGGCCTGGGCGGGAAGAAGAGCAAGCCCGCAGGGCAACGAAGCAACGGCTTGTTGACGTCGACGGAGCCGGGAAAAGGCGACTGTATCGCCGGAACGGATGATCGCCGCTTCGGCGGTCGAGATAATCTTGTTGAGCATCGCTACCCCTAGCTGTCCCGTGCCCGGAGCCATTCGGGTATGATTTTGATGAGCTTGTCCTGCGAGTTGCTCGAAACGAACAGGCCGACATGCCCGTACGGAAGTGGAACCTCCTTATAGTCAGTGCTGCCGATCTTGCCGCCGAGCGCCTTGGAGCAGGCCGGCGGAATGATATGATCGTTCAGCGCGAAGATGTTGAGCACGGGCATGTCGATCGCGCGGAGGTGGACGATGCGGCCCGACAGCTCGAACCTGTCCTCGACCAGGCGGTTCTCCTGATAGAGCTCCTTCAGCCATTGCCGGCCGGCTGCGCCTGGGTGGTCCGGCCGGTCGGCCAGCCATTTCTCCATGCGCAGGAAGGTCATCAGCCGGTCCTTGTCGTCGACGATGCGGAAGAGGTCGACATTGTATTTGGTCAGCGAGTCCATCGGCCTCATGAGCGAGAAGATCGAGCTCATGAATTCGCCGGGGATGACGCCCAGCGCATCGACCATGCGGTCGATATCCTCGGGCGCAAGCGAGCGCATCCAGATGTTGAGGAGGCCTTGAATCGCCGCCGGGTCATCGATATCGGCGTGGAAGTCGATCGGCGTGATGGTCAGGACTAGGTTCTTGACCTTCTCCGGATGGAGCGCCGCATAGCAGGTGGTGAAGACGCCGCCCTGGCAGATGCCGAGCAGCGTTACCTTGTCATGGCCCGTCTCGCGGCAGATCCGGTGCACCGCCTCGTGGATATAGTCGTCGACATAGTCGTCCATCGTCAGCCAGCGCTCGGCGCGGCCGGGCTTGCCCCAGTCGATCAGCCAGAGGTCGATGCCCTTGGCGAGCAGGCTGCGAACCAGCGAGCGGTCGGGCTGGAGGTCCGCCATGGTGTAGCGGCCCATCAGGCCGTAGACGATGAGGACCGGCGTCTCGACGGCGCGCTTAGCCGTCGGCTCGTAGCGGAACAGCTCCACCTTGTCGCGGCGCATGACTAGCGTCTTGGGCGTCGCTCCGACATCTACATTCTCGTCGCGGATGCCGGCGAGGACCTCCATCCCCTTGTGGAACTTGCCGACATTCTCGGCGAAATCCTTCAGGAAACTGTTGAAAGCGGTCTCGCGGGGTTCGGTCATTGTTCATTCCTCTCCTGGTTGTGTAGTGACGCCGCCTGCACGTACAGCAGCATCGCGCTGTGCCCTGAGGCTGGCGCGCAGCTCCCGCCTCAGTTCCGTGATTTGCCGCGTCAGCGCATCGAAATCCCGCTGGTTCGAAACGCCGAACAGCTTGCCGACGCTGTCGGTCATTTGCTGCTGGCGGGTGCGCAGCTCCAGCGCTGCGAGCAGCCACTCGCGCTGCGCGGCGAGGAAATCCTTAGAGCGCAGGTTGCTGATCAGTTCCTCGTTCGCAATGTCCCTCCACTTGCCGAAGGCCTTGCGCCAGCCGAAATCCTTGGCGTCTCCTCCCTTCGTGTCGGCGAGCGTTGCCCTGTAGCGTTCATAGGCCTTGCTCCACGGCACGGTGGCGATGGCTTGATAGGTCGCCATTCGTTGGCTCACGTCCATCCAGGCCGCCATCAGCGCGTAGACCTGCCGGTCGAGGTTGCACATGTCGGCAAGGCGCGGGGCTTCCGCCATGCGCTTGATAGTTTTCGAGATCTCGTCGCCCTGCGCGGCGGCTAACAGGCTGCCGCCAGCCGCGCGCATGGTGAAAACGGGCATCATCGATTTGAACCACAATTTTTCAAACTCCCCTGCCTGCTCGATGTTGCTGCGCCACATTTCCGACATGCGCAGCAGCATCTGGGAGAATTCCGGTTGGTCATCCGAGCTCGGGGTCATGGCCTGCTCACTCCCGCAAGTGCGTTGGCATAGATCGCCCGGGCCTGATCGTCGTCGAGCTCGCGCGGATTGTTGACCAGTAGGCGATCCTTTTGCTTCATCGCATCCTCCGCCAGCTTGGAAAGATCGCCTTCTCCGATTCCAACCGCCGAA
>NZ_VSZV01000246.1:1147-4984 GCF_008919455.1 Rhizobium sp. PEPV16 | reverse complement strand
GAATTCCAACACGTAGGGCAGGACCAGCGCAATGGAGAGGCCGTGCGGCACATGGTAGATCTCGCCGATCGGATAGGCGAGCGCATGCACCGCGGCAACCGGCGAATTGGCAAAGGCCATGCCGGCCAGCATGGAGCCGAGCAGCATTTCCGAGCGCGCTTCGAGGTCAGAGCCGTCCGTGTACACTTTCCTGAGATTGGCCGCCAACAGCGCCAGCGCCTTCAGCGCGAGCTGGTCGGAGATCGGGTTCTTCTTGATCTTGCCGGTGTAGGCCTCGATCGCGTGCGCCATGGCGTCGATGCCCGTCTCAGCGGTGAGGTGCGGCGGCAGGCCGAGCGTCAGTTGGGGATCGAGGATCGCCCAGTCCGGGATGAGGCGCGGCGAGATCACCGCCTTCTTCTCGTTGTTTGGCGTCTTAACGATGGAGATCGGCGTCACTTCCGATCCGGTTCCCGCCGTGGTCGGCACCAGCAGCAGCGGCAGCCGGTCGCCGGTGGCACGGTCGATACCATAGATATCATCAAGCTTGACCGGGGTTTTGGCGAGATAGGCGACGAGCTTTGCCGTATCCAACGCGCTGCCGCCGCCGATCGCCACGACAGCGTCGACGCCGCACTCGCGGCAGATTTCTGCTGCCGCTTCGATGACATGCGACGGCGCGTCGGCGACCACGCCGTCGAACACGGTGAGCGCGATGGCGGCTTCGGCAATCGCCGCTTCCGCATTGCGCGTCAGCCCGGCCGCCCGCACCTTCTCGTCGGTGACGAGCAGCACATGGGCGGCCTTATAGCCCTTGAGGAGCCCGCCGATCTTGCTGGACGCGCCTGCCTCGATAAGGATGTTTGGCAGGGTCTGGAAGATAAACGGTTTCATGTAGTGGTCCTCCTGTTGCTTTCTCGGGAGGCAGGGTCTGCCGCCCGCTCTGAAAAGCTGATCTGTGGACCGCCCCCGGGGCTCCCGAGGGCAGTTTATCGCGGCTCGCTCAGGTGCTTGGGCCCTTCGCCTTCGCGCGAAGGCCAGTACTTCGAATCATCGACCAGCACTTCGACCACATGCACGCCGCCGCCTTCGAAAGCGGCTTCCAGCGCGGGCACCAGATCGTCCGTCGTTTCGACGCGCGTGCCCTTGGCGCCATAGGCTTCGGCCAATTTCACGAAATCCGGACTGTCGAAGGTGGTGCCGTAATTCGAGAAACCTTTAGCCGCCTGCTTCGCGCCGATCATGCCGTAGCCGCCGTTATTCAGGATGACGATGACGAGGTTGAGGTTGAGGTTGAGGTGGACGGCCGGCCCCAGTTCCTCGTCGGTCATCGGGAAGCCACCGTCGCCGCAGACCGCCATGACGCGGCGCTCGGGATAGAGCCTCGCGGCCTCTATCGCCGCGGGCAGGCCCGCGCCCATGGTTGCCAGCGCATTGTCGAGGAGCAGCGTATTGCGGTGGTAGGTCCGGTAGTTGCGGGCGAACGCGAGCTTGTATAGACCATTGTCGAGCGCCACGATGTCGTTTTCCGCCATGATCTTGCGTACGTCGTGCACCACTCGATCCAGCGTGACTGGCCAGCTCTTTTCATCGGCGCCATCGGACATCCGGGAGAGGATCTCCTCGCGCAGTTCGAGCAATGCGCCGGCATTTGGCAGCTTGCCCTCAAGGCGATCCGCCAACGCCTTGAGCGAAGGGCCGATGTCGCCGATGACCTCGAGTTGCGGGTAATATCCTTTGGTGAAGATCGCAGGCTCATATCCGATGTGAATGACCTCCGGGCCGCCCTTTTGCATGAAGAACGGTGGCTTTTCGCAGGTGTCGTAGCCGATCGCGATGATTAGGTCGGCCTTGTCGACGGCGTCGTGGACAAAGTCGCGTTTTGAAAGCGCCGCCGTGCCCATGTAGAGGTCGGAGTCCTCGCGCACGACGCCCTTGCCCATTTGCGTGCTGAAGAAGGGGATGCCGGTGCGTCGCACGAATTCGCGGATGAGGAAGATCGAGCGCGGGCTCGGGCGGCTTGCTGCCGCGCCCACCATGATCAGCGGACGCTTGGCGGCACGGATCCTTTGCGCCGCACGATCGAGGGCCTTACCGCTTGCCGTGGGCAGTTCGAACGGGCGCGCAATCCCTTTGATCATGCGCTGTTCGCCCTCAGGGCTCTTTTTTGTCATGGCAGATACCTTCTTGCCTTTTGACGGAGATGGCAGTTTCCGGCGTTTGCTGCCATAGTTGTGTTCCTTCTCCTGTTCGGCCTCATCGCTTGCTGTCGGCAGCTCGAACTGGTGCGGCGCAATCATTGGACCTCCTCCTCGCATTCTTCAGCCGCAATATCTTCCGGTAGCTCCAGATACACTGGCCCCGGTTTTTCCTCCTGGGCGATGCGGAATGCCTCTGTAATCGTCGTCTGGATCATCTGCGGCGAGACGATCTGCATTGCGAACTTGGTCACCGGCTTCATCACGGAGACGAGGTCGATGACCTGGAAGCCTCCATGGAGGCTGCTTTTGATCGGCTTCTGGCCGCAGATCATTACCAGCGGCATCCCGCCGAGAAGGGCATAGCCAGCGCCGTTGCAGAAGTTTAGCGCGCCTGGGCCGCAAGTGGCCATGCAGACACCCGGCCGGCCAGTGAGCCGGCCGTAGGTCGCGGCCCTGTAGGCCGCGCCCTGCTCGTGGCGGGTCAGCTCGAGCTCAATCGACGACCTTTTTATGGAGTCAATGACGCCGAGATATTCTTCGCCGGGGATGCCGAAGATGCGCTCGACCCCCTGGTTTTCAATCCCCCGGACAAGGAGGTCGGCCCCCGTGACCTTGCGCTTCCGACATTGTTCTGCCATGCTTGACGCTCCTTCATTTGTTCGAGGCAATGCGGTCATCCCGCAACGCGGATGCGGCGGTGGTTCCGCTGCTCGCAATAGCTCTCAAGATTCGTGCCAAGCCGGCCGATTGAGCTGAGAACAATTATTTTCTGACATTTCAGCTATATGGGCGGAAAATACGCGATTGGGCGAAGACGATTGCGTGTCGCGAAGCTGACAAAGGTGACGACGATGTCGTAAGTTTATTGTCATCAACAACCGACCCCACCTGGAAAACCATAGTAGGCCAGTGCTATCCCGCTAAACCACTCCTTTGGGATACGATCCATTTGCCGCACAGCGGCGTCTCCGGCGGGATCATCGACGACAATCAAAGCGCCACGAAAGCAATCCCATTCACGAGGAGGTAACTTCGTACAGCATAGGGTGCGCTGCATAATGTTGCCGCCTGGCGCGCCGGCCTGCTCCGCCGTCGGCTTAAAAATTTGAGCGGCCTCACCCGTATCGCGTCGGAGATATCCCTTCTCAACTCGGCATGCGTCCCTGCCCAGGCCGACGACGTGGAGTATGGCCTTCCAATATCAATCCCACTTCAGGCCGGAGCCTATTGCGGGTAGACATTGCAACTTTCTTTGATTTGACCACCGCATGATGCAGCGAAGGGCGAGGCCCACCATCCCTTTGTGGTGGTGACCTCAGCGAGGCTCTCACCCTGCGCCTGCGACCTAGATACTCATGACGCTTGCACGAACGAAGGAAACACTCCTGCACCACGGTCTTGTTCAGCGATAGCTCGGCGACAGTCCACTTCGGCTTGACGTTGCAAAACGATGTAGACGCTTCACTTGTGAGGGCATCAGATCTGCATGCTTTATGCAAATTTCGAAGGTCGCGTTAGAAGCTTC
Source organism: Rhizobium sp. PEPV16 (assembly GCF_008919455.1). Lineage (NCBI taxonomy): Bacteria > Pseudomonadati > Pseudomonadota > Alphaproteobacteria > Hyphomicrobiales > Rhizobiaceae > Rhizobium > Rhizobium sp. PEPV16. The sequence continues at coordinate 1,279 of NZ_VSZV01000246.1, read as the reverse complement.
AGCTTTGCAACAGACATCAGCAATCGGCCTCCCCTCTACCAAGATTCTGGCAATGCGATCTCCGCTTATTTTTACCTGCTCGCAAATCGACAAATGAGATCACATCGCCGATTAACCGAAATTCTCCACAGC
>NZ_VSZV01000246.1:0-1137 GCF_008919455.1 Rhizobium sp. PEPV16 | reverse complement strand
AGCTATTGCGAGCAGCGGAACCACCGCCGCATCCGCGTTGCGGGATAACGCATTGCTTCTAACACATGAAGGAACATGAACTATGACGGCAAAGTGCGGAACTGGCAAATCGCCGAGAATGTCGGCAAGTTCCAAAAGGGAGTGGACGTGCTCGCCGGCAGCCGCAACGAGGATGTCGATGTCGATGTCGGAGCGGCGCCGAAGACTTGTCACGCTTCACGCACGGCCAAGGCTTTCTGAGCTCGAGGCGATCTGGAGATTAAAGATGTCCAAAACTGAACCTAAGCGTTTCGTTGGCGATCCGGGGAAAGACGTCACCCTGCTGGAATACGTGAAGGAGATTAAAGATGGCCAAAGCTGAACTTGAGCGTTTCGTCGGCGATATGGAGAAAGACGTCACCCTGCTGGAATACGTGAAAAAGAATGCTACCGGTCTTGCATCACTGGTGGCAAGCGGAAGGGCGCACGGCTACGATTTCACCATCGATGAGGCCAAGAGCTACATAAAAGCCAGAAGCCCGGGTGGCTTGACCGACAAGCAGACCGATCGAGCTGCCGGCAAGCGAAGTTCAGACGTTGTAACCTCGATCAAAGCAGTCCAGACCATCGTGGCCGCCACCACCGCTGTTGAGGCGGCGCAAGCGGCAACGACTGTCTTTGAAGCCGCCGAAGCGATTGTCGTGGTCGCTGCGGTCCTCATCTAACCGAACGGTCACGGGAGGCGCTCATTCACTCCCGGACCGATGAGAAAGTGGAATCGGAGCCGGTAACATGGCGGAAACTGCTAAGGAACACTATCGAGAGATCTTTGACCGGCGGACAATTGGAGAGGTCCGCACGTTGGCGCATATCAAGCGCTTCTTGGAATGTCTCGCCGGCGACGCGGGATTCCGGAGGGCGCTATCGGAGAACGTCGACAACCCTCGTATCGTAACTGCACGCTACGGCATTGAAGCCGATCCAGTGGGGATGCTACCGCTCTGGCATTCTAGCTACCGGAGATTCTATCGCAAGCCGGAGTGTAAGTCGTGGCCACTGGCTTTAACTTGGCGTGAGTATATGGACGAGATGGTGCGCCATCGCAACATCCTGCGCGACCAAGGCAATATGTCGGTGGTTTCCCCTCGTTTCCATGCT
>NZ_VSZV01000010.1:0-433 GCF_008919455.1 Rhizobium sp. PEPV16 | reverse complement strand
TGGCAACGAACAGTTTGGCGCCGCCGAACAGCTCGCCGCCTTGCTGGCGCAAATCGAGGCGGCGCCCCGGCTGGCGAGGTTGCGTGCGGCCATTGCCTTCGTCGAACAACCGTTCTCGCGCGCGATCACTATGGAAACACCGCTGGGGGACCTGGCGGCGCAATTGCCCTTTCTGATCGATGAGAGCGACGACGGCGACGGCGCCTTCGCCGGCGCCAGACGGTTTGGTTATACCGGCGTCTCCTCGAAAACCTGCAAGGGCATCTACCGTTCGCTCATGAAGGCGATCCGCATCAGAACCGGAACCGTGCCGGGACTGTTCCTCTCGGGTGAGGATCTGACATGCCAGGCTGGGCTTGCCGTGCAGCAGGATCTGGCGCTGGTCTCGCTGCTCGGCCTCTCCCATGTCGAGCGTAACGGCCATCACTATGTC
>NZ_VSZV01000105.1:0-4583 GCF_008919455.1 Rhizobium sp. PEPV16 | reverse complement strand
GAAAGGGCTCGGCGAGGCGATGGTCGAGGACGTCGATCGCGAACATGTCGATTGCTCATCGGGGGCCCGCCCGATCGACTTCAACAAGGGAGCCGCATAATGGGTGAAGACAGCTGGGAGAATAGAGGCCCCCTATTTGGGGCCTTCTTCATTTCGCGCCTTATACTCGATATGCAACAGGTTCGAAATCCGCACCAGAAAGAATGCGGGATTGCGGATGTACAGGAAGGTCGGGAGGATGAAGATAATTGCGATAACAATCACCCCCAATATCCACCCGAAGCTCCCTTGGAACGAAGGTTCCATGGTTACTCCTCTCGGACTCCATCATCGAGTCCAGGTTTCAATTAGAAGTGTTTATCGCTCCGAGATTCCAACTACTTGACCCTACCGGTGGTCAGAATGTCGAATTCCGTCGTTAAAGCGGCATACACCGAAATAGAGATAAGCATCGCCTCGGCACCGGTAGTGTAATGGGCGAATTGGCCTATCTAGATAGTACTCCCTTGTCGGGCTATCCGGCCTCAATTTCGGGCTTTAACTGATTCGAGTCAAGCTCTCGTCAGAGAATTCTTGGCTCGGGGTGAGCCTCAATCGCTCTCGTGGGCACTAGGCAAGGGGTGCCTTTACAGTGACTCGTCGGGCGCATACCCTCTTGTGCGGAGAGGTTGAAAGCCATGGCGCAGCCCGACGAGATTCCTGCCGACCTTGCGTTGGAGATTGGAGGAAATCTGGACCCGAAACGGTTCATCGATGTCGCGCGCCATTTTTTCGGCTATGTAGAAGAAGTCACCCGCGACACGATCGCAAAAGAAGCGCCCGCTTGGGAGGTAATAGCTCGGCAAGGCAGCACCATCCTGGCGATGCGTCCGATCGAAGACTACGATGTCCACACGCTGAGTGACTTGTACACGCGCTTCAACGCCGCCTCCGCGTCTCTAATCAGGGGCGAAGTGGAAGACAGTAATCTGAGCGAAAAAGCACTTAGCCACATTCAAATGCTGGCGGAACTTCGAGATCGAAGGGGCAATAAGATTCCGGTTCGGTTCTGGGTTCGCAAGACTCCGACCGTGATCGGGCCAGATATCGGAGAGTTCATCCGAGAAAGCAGGGGGCGGGAGTACAACGATTTTGGTTCCCTCGACGGCAGATTGCAGACGATTCAAGATGCTGTCGGAGGACTCGAGTTCCGTATCCGGGATATTCTTTATCGCAACCCCGTGAGATGCATTGTCAGCGAGGACATGTTGCAATCCGTTATGGATAACTTTCGCAAGCGCGTCGAAGTATCCGGCGAAATACGCTATAATCAGCAGGGGATTCCCTTGGCTATAAGAGTTCAGACCATTGAGCCAATGCCGTCGGATGACGAGCTGCCAACAGCAGAGGATGTGAGGGGAATTTTCGGGCCAGCTGCGGGGGATTCGTGGTAGCGAAACACTATTGGGATAGTGTCTGTTTCCTCGCATGGCTTCAGAACGAGGCCGGGCGTATCGACGCTTGCCGGGATACCCTAGACCGCGCATCCGCCGGTGAAATAGTCATAGTTACGTCTGCACTGACGGTGGCCGAGGTTCTCTGGACGAAGGCGGGGCCGCGTTTGACCGAGGAAAAAGCTGGTCTATTGAATGGCTTCTTCCGGCGCTCCTACATCAAAGTCGTGAACCTTGACCGAGCGGTAGCGCAAAAGGCCCAGAAGCACGTTTGGAATGACGGGATAAGGCCGAAGGACTCCATCCACCTCGCAACGGCTCTTCATCTGCAGTGTGACGTGCTTGAAACATACGATGACGGCCTGCTAACTAAGAACGGGCAATTCGACGCTCTTACGATCGGGCGGCCCCAATGCAAGGCGCAAGGAAGTCTGGACTTGCGAAGTTGATAATACGTCACAACGGTTATCCGCCGATTCTTCCTGTCTGTGGAGCGTCATCTCGGGCGATGAGACGCCGGCCTCAACTCGACTTTTTCTCGTCGAGCACGATGAACTCGCCAAGCTTGTCGTAGACTTGGCCCTTGGTGAAGCGCTTGCCCTTCACAGGAGGCGGGACCAACTCGTCGAAATAGGCCCGCAAGTCATCGGGCAGCGGAGGTGGCAGGCTTCGGCCAGATATTGAGCAACCTGTCAACATCAAGGAGAGCATCGCGTTGCAGGCGGCGGCGATGTTGCCGCTTCTCAGATACTTCGCGGCGGTCGAGCCATAGAAGGCTCCGTTCCCCACGTTGTAGGAGAAGCTGTCGAACGCTCCGCGAGTCTCGACGGGGAGGGTGCTCCAGTTCTTGACGCATGCCTCGTTACCTTGGTCGTAATGGGCCATGCGCTTAACCAGCAGGTCATGACACTCCTGCTTGGGAAAACGTCCGGCCCTGCATTGATTTCGCATTTTCGGTCTCGCCGTAGCAGTAGGTGAGGACGCCAACCGCATCGCGGTAGACGTAGCCGATGTAGCCCTCCTGGGCTCCGCTATGGACACGCCGAGTGCAATAGCAGCGCTGGCGATCGTGCCGACGATCGTCTTCTTAGCCATTCTGGGCTCCTGAGATTTTCTTTTGGGGAATGAGGCGTCCGTAGACGGCGCCGAGCGCGACCAAGCCGTCCAGGATGGAGAAGCCCAGGCGGACAGCCGGTGGCAGTTCCGAGCCGGCAATCATGGAAAGCAGCGTGTCACAGATCGGCTCGAGCACGACGAGGAAGAGGAAAAAGTAGACGCACCACATTGACCAGGCGTGTCGCAGGATTGTTTTCCAGGCCGGATCCAGGTGCGGGAGCTTCATCAGAGCCCCACGAATTTCTTGAGCAGGAGTGGAGCAACGGCCGAGATGACCGCTGTGGACACGGAGCAGAGCGTCACCAGGCGCACGACCTTCTCGTTGAGCGCCGTGTACTTCTTCTCGAGGTCGGCATGCTGAGTTTTCAGCTCACCGATCGACTCGCGGAAGCCGTCCTTGACTTCCTTGACCTGGGTGACGACGAAGCTATTACGCTCCTCGAGCACGACCAGGCGCTCCATGAAATCAGCCAGTGCGACGACGCGGTCGGACATCAGGCGGACAGCAGTTTCCAGGCTGTCGAGCCGGGTGTGGATTGCGTCGTTGAGGGCCATACGGGAACTCTTTTGGGTTCCCGTAAATATGGGTAGAGAGGCGGACTTATTCTTCTTTAGGTTGAATCAGAATGGTTCAAATTGCCGCTCCAGATCTAATTCGATGTAGCTATGTTCCCGATAGGCGCGTTTGGGAGTACAACTTTCCGTTGGCATTTTGAGGAAAGATAATCTTCGAATGACGCTCAGACGATGGAGGCGTGAAAATGCCTGCGGTCGTGGCGCCAAAATCTGCGGCATAGTTCTATTATGGAACTAAGTGATTGATATACCTAAAGCGACCGCTATTTGTGCCGCGCATTGCCTCATGAGGATCGACGTCGATGAAAGCATTTCATTTCGCATTGATCTCCTTAGCTGCTGTTGTTCTTTCTTTCTCCCAGGTGACTGCCCAGGAAAGGGACCCGCGCGAGATATGTGGAGATATAATTGGAAAGGCCCTTCGAACAATCGAGAAACGCGATGACAATTCCGAGAGGGCGGAGCGCTATTACATATGTAGCTTGAGTAATAGTGCAGTTCGCACCCATACAAAGACTATGGAATCTGAAGCAGGCGGGGGCGGCGGCAGCTTCGACATCCCTGGCCTTTTCTCCATTGATGGAAAGGGTGAAGGTTCAACTTCTGCAGGTCTGACTGATGATAGAATAAACAAATGGAAGGCGCAGAAGTGTGAGGAAACCAGCAAAGCAGTCAACCAAAGTTCAGCAGTGTATGCGCTTAGGGAACAGCTCACGCCAGAACAAGTTAAAGCCTGGGAAGCCTGCATCTTGGCGTCAACGCCGACAATCGTTAATGATCTCAAATGCTTCGCTGATCCATCACGCAACGAGATCGCGTTTCGAGCTAATTGGCGAAGCAATGTTGGCTTGAATCCGCCTATCGATTCAATCTTCATTTCTCGGAACGGGAAACGAGAGGATATCAAGACTAGCAACGGCGAATTACGCGCCGGAAACAACCTGTTTGTTGTGCCCCGCATCGGGGTTGGGGATCACCTGTTTGCTTTAACCGCCCACAGCGCCGGGTCCACGTTCGACTGCACAGTTTTGGTTCCCGGTAAAATCGAACCTGAGCTATCTGACAAGAATTTCGCACCAATTGTTGGAAACTGGTGCGGAAATGAATCTAATAGCAGTTTTGTAGGGGGCGTAAGAGAATTTGCTGTCCACGATGGAGGCGATCGGGTCATCTTTAAGTTTCGACCGATTTCGAGATACTATCCGCCAGTACTGCCTGGGACTCCTGCATATGTCCCTTACGAACAGAAAGAACGCGGCTCTACCGTGGAGGCGTCTTTCCCTTTCACGACCGTGAGACCTGGCCTTATAGGCACTATCGAACCGATAGAGTTGTTTGAAAATAATCACCGATTCAACGATGAGACCAAGCAATGGCAGATTATTCCGTCTAACGGGAAGTACATCCGCTTTGTGCAGCTAATACGAAAGCAAGGGACGGAACTTTGGTGGTTTCGTA
>NZ_VSZV01000145.1:0-7279 GCF_008919455.1 Rhizobium sp. PEPV16 | reverse complement strand
GGGTGCTCGAGCAGCTGTCGCTCACCATCGCTCCCGGTGAGTTCGTCGCCCTGGTCGGCCCGTCAGGGGTCGGCAAGAGCACGCTTTGCGCGCTGATACCGCGCTTCTACGATGTCGAGGCCGGGGCGATCCAGATCGATGGCATCGACATCCGCGATGTGATGCTGGCCTCGCTCCGGCGCCATGTCGGGGTGGTGCAGCAGGATGTCTACCTGTTTGCCGGTACGGTGGCGGAAAACCTGCGCTACGGCCGGCCCGACGCCAGCGATGCCGAGCTGGAAGCGGCCGCGCGCGCCGCCAATGCGCACGACTTCATCAGCGCCCTGCCCGATGGCTATGACACCGATATCGGCCAACGGGGCGTCAAGCTCTCGGGCGGCCAACGCCAGCGCATCACCATCGCCCGCGCCTTCCTCAAGAATCCGGAAATCCTGATCTTCGATGAGGCGACCAGCGCGCTCGACAACGAGAGTGAACGGGCGGTGCAGCAGGCGCTGCTCAGCCTGGCAAGCGGCCGAACCACCCTGGTCATCGCCCACCGTCTGTCGACCGTCCGCCATGCGGACCGCATCCTGGTCCTGACGGCTGATGGCATCGTCGAACAGGGCACCCATGACGAACTCATGGCGCAAGACGGCGTCTACGCCAATCTGCACAGCGTCCAGGCGAGTATATGAGGAGGCTGGTTCGCGTGCACGGCAACAAAAAACCCGGCGGTTCGCCGGGCTGCTAACAAGGCGGCCAACTCCTCTTTCGTCATGCTCGGGCTTGTCCCGAGCATCTGCAGCCGGAGCAGCAGATCCTCGGCACAAGGCCGAGGATGACGTCAAGTAAAGAGCGAGGCCTGTCAATAAAAAGCCCGGTGAACCGGGCTTTTCGTCATCTGTTTGGGCCGCTGTCAGCCGTTGGCGACCATCCGCTTTTCGTCGCGGCCGCCCTTCATCCGCTCGGCGAGCAGGAAGGCGAGTTCGAGAGCCTGGTCGGCGTTGAGGCGCGGATCGCAATGGGTGTGGTAGCGGTCCTGCAGGTCTTCTGCGGAGACCGCGCGGGCGCCGCCGGTGCACTCGGTCACGTCCTTGCCGGTCATCTCGATATGGATGCCACCCGGATGCGAACCTTCGGCTCGGTGGATCTGAAAGAAGCTTTCGACTTCCGACAGGATCCGCTCGAAGGGACGGGTCTTGTAGTTGTTGAGCGTGATCGTGTTGCCGTGCATCGGATCGCAGGACCAGACGACCTTGCGGCCCTCGCGCTCGACGGCGCGAATGAGCTTCGGCAGGCTGTCGGCGACCTTCTCGTGGCCGAAGCGGCAGATCAGCGTCAGGCGTCCGGCCTCGTTGGCAGGATTCAGGATGTCGATCAGTTGCAGCAGGTCGTCGGCCTGCAGCGACGGGCCGCATTTCAGGCCGATCGGGTTCTTGATGCCGCGGCAATATTCGACATGCGCATGGTCGGCCTGGCGCGTGCGGTCACCGATCCAGATCATGTGGCCTGACGTGGCATACCAGTCGCCCGAGGTGGAATCGACGCGGGTCAGAGCCTCCTCGTAACCGAGCAGCAGCGCCTCATGGCTGGTGAAGAAATCGGTCTCGCGCAGGCTTGGATGGTTTTCCGAGGTGATGCCGATCGCCTTCATGAAATCCATGGTCTCGCTGATGCGGTCGGCGAGCTTGCGGTAGCGCTCGCCCTGCGGGCTGTCCTTGACGAAGCCGAGCATCCACTGATGTACGTTTTCGAGATTGGCGTAGCCGCCCATCGCGAAGGCGCGCAGAAGGTTCAGCGTCGCAGCCGACTGGCGATAGGCCATGGCCTGGCGTTCCGGGTTCGGAATGCGCGACTCCTCGGTGAACTCGATGCCGTTGATGATGTCGCCGCGATAGGCCGGCAGCGTCACGTCGCCCTGCTTCTCGACATTCGACGAACGCGGCTTGGCGAACTGGCCGGCGATGCGGCCGACCTTGACGACCGGCAGCTGCGCGCCGAAGGTCAGCACCACAGCCATCTGCAGGAAGGCGCGGAAGAAGTCGCGGATATTGTCGGCACCGTGTTCGGCGAAGCTCTCGGCGCAATCGCCGCCCTGCAGCAGGAAGCCGTTGCCTTCGGCGACATTGGCGAGATGCTTCTTCAGGCGGCGCGCCTCGCCTGCAAAGACAAGCGGCGGATAGCTGGCGAGCGTGGCTTCCGTTGCCGCCAAAGCGGCTGCGTCGGGATATTCGGGAACCTGCAGGATCGGTTTTTGCCGCCAGCTGCTCGGGGTCCAATTGTCTGCCATCTCACTCACCTGTTCTCACATCCATACCTCAGGATGCCCTCAATATGCGGCGGCTTATAGACCTTTAGGTCAGGCTTGCAAAGACCATTCGCCGAGAGTTGCCGCCTCGCCGCCGCCGCCCGCCCTGCTCTAGTTAAACCAGCATATACCATGTCGATTTTCCTATATTTTAGACTTTCAATGTAGAACCGGAAAGAGTTTCAATTTCGGGGACATGGCATGGCAATCCTTCCGCCCGGTTTCATATCGGACCGCTCGGGCAATTTCGGCATCATGACGGCGCTGCTGGTGGTGCCGCTCTTCGGTGCGGCCGGCATGGCGGTGGATTTCGCCCACGCGCTCAGCCTGAGGACACAGCTTTACGCTGCTGCCGATGCCGCCGCCGTCGGTTCGATCGCGGAAAAATCCGGCGCGGTCGCCGCCGCTATGACCATGAGCGGCAACGGCACGATCTCGCTCGGCAAGGACGACGCCCGCAATATTTTCATGTCTCAAATGTCCGGGGAGCTAACTGACGTTCATGTCGATCTCGGAATCGACGTCACCAAGACTGCCAACAAGCTGAATGCGCAGGTTTCCTTCAGCGCGACCGTGCCCACCACCTTCATGCGCATCCTCGGCCGGGACTCAATCACGATCTCGGGTGCGGCGACTGCCGAATATCAAACCGCCGCCTTCATGGATTTCTACATCCTGCTCGACAACACGCCCTCTATGGGTGTCGGCGCGACCCCGAGCGACGTCTCGAAGCTGGAGGCAAAGACAGGCTGCGCCTTCGCCTGCCACCAGATGGATAAGAGCACCAACAACTACACCATTGCCAAGAGCCTCGGCGTCGCCATGCGCATCGATGTGGTGCGTTTGGCCACCCAGGCACTGACCGACACGGCCAAGACCGAGCGTGTCAGCAGCGACCAGTTTCGCATGGGCGTCTATACTTTCGGCACCAAAGCCGAAGACGCGAAGCTGACGACCATTTCGGGCCTCACCTCCGACCTCACGAAGGTGAAAAATTACACAGACGCGGTCGACCTGATGACCATTCCCTACCAGAACTACAATAAGGACCAACTCACCAATTTCGACAGCGCCATGACCCAGATGAACACCATCATCGAGACTGCCGGTGATGGCACATCGAATATCAGCCCGCAAAAGATCCTGTTCTTCGTTTCCGATGGCGTCGGCGACAGCTACAAGCCGTCGACATGCACCAAGAAGACGACCGGCGGTCGCTGCCAGGAGCCGATCGATACCTCCTTCTGCAAGCCCTTGAAGGATCGCGGCGTCAAGATCGCCGTGCTCTACACCACCTACCTGCCGCTGCCGAGCAACGACTGGTATAAAGACTGGATCAGGCCGTTCCAGAGCGAGATTCCGACGAAGATGCAGACCTGCGCCTCGCCCGGCCTTTATTTCGAGGTGTCGCCGACCGAAGGCATCGCCGAAGCGATGAAAGAGCTCTTCCTCAAGGTCATCCGCGCGCCGCGCATCACCAGCTAAGAGGGCTCAAAGCCGCTTGCCGTCGCGGATCCGATAGCTCGGCGCATACATGGTGACGAGCTCTTCGGCGGCCGTCGGGTGCAGCGCCATTGTCCGGTCGAAATCGTCCTTGGTGCAGCCGGCCTTCAACGTGACGCCGAGCAACTGCGCCATCTCGCCGGCATCGTGGCCGAGGATATGGGCGCCCACCACCTTGCGGCTCGCCGCATCGACGATCAGCTTCATAATCATCCGCTCGGACCGCCCGGAAAGCGTGGCCTTCAGCGGCCGGAACTGGGCGCGGTAGACCTCGAGTTCGGAATAACGCTTGCCCGCCTCCTCTTCCGAAAGGCCGACGGTGCCGATCTCAGGCTGCGAGAAGACGGCGGTCGGGATCAGCTCGTAGTCCGGCCGGGTCGGATTGTTCTTGTATTCGGTCTCGATGAAGCACATCGCCTCGTGGATCGCCACCGGCGTCAGCTGTACCCGGTTGGTGACATCGCCGAGCGCATAGATGCTTTCGACATTGGTGCGGGAATATTCGTCGACGATAACGGCGCCGCGCTCGTCGACGGCGACGCCGGCCGCCTCGAGGCCGAGGCCTTCGGTGTTCGGATCGCGCCCGAGCGCCAGCATGACCACGCCGGCTTGCAGCGTACCGTTGTTCAGCGTCTCCAGAATGAGCCCGCCCTCGCCCTTCGAAACCTTCTGCAGCGTGTCGTGGCAGAGGATGCGGATGCCCTTGGCGACCATCGCCTCGTGCAGCCCGCGCCTCAGGTCCTCGTCGAAGCGCGACAGGATCTCGGCGCCGCGATAGATCAGCGTCGTCTCGACGCCGAGGCCGTGGAAGATATTGGCGAACTCGACGGCGATATAGCCGCCGCCTGATATCACGATCGATTTCGGCAGCTCTTCGAGATGAAAGGCCTCGTTGGAGGAGATGCAGAGCTCGTGACCGGGAAGGGCTGCATGCGGGTTCGGCCGTCCGCCGGTGGCGATGACGATCGTCTTTGCCGTCACCGTCTGTCCGGTCTTCAGCAGTCGGACCGTATGGGCATCGACGAGTTCCGCGCGCGTTTCCAGGATCTCGGCATTGGCGCCGGCAAGCCCCTTCTTGTAGAGACCTTCAAGCCGGGCGATTTCAACATCCTTGGCAGCCACCAGCTTCTTCCAGTCGAAGCTGCTTTCGCCGACTGTCCAGCCGAAACCCGCCGCATCCTCGAAATGCTCGTGGAACTGCGAAGCATAAACGAAGAGCTTCTTCGGCACGCAGCCGCGGATGACGCAGGTGCCGCCGTAGCGATACTCCTCGGCGATCGCCACTTTCTTGCCGAGCGAGGCGGCGACACGGGCGCCGCGCACGCCTCCGGAACCGCCGCCGATGACGAAGAGGTCGTAGTCGTAGGAAGACATGAGGAGCTCCGGAAGGGAATCGCAGGAAGGATGTTCCTGATATAGGGGCGATCGTCATGAAAACAAAAGCCCGCTCCTGCGTCATCCGGTTCCCATCGTCGAATCTTCATTCCGGTTGACCCGGTCACCGTTTACGGTTGACCCGGTCGGCCGAGGCTGGCAGGCAATCCATGGGATGGAAAAGAATGGCGGAGCAAAAGATGGATCAAACTCTCTTCAGCAACCTGTGCAGGGCTGGCAAATTCAAGGAAGCGCTCGGCCTCGCCATTCAGGGCCATGAGGACGAAAAATACACGCCGAGCCGTTTCTCGATCGACAAGAAGACGAGACTGCCGATTTTCTACCGCGGCAACAAGCGCGTGGAGCCGGACGAGGAGGGTGTGTGGCAACTTGCCAAGAACCCGAACCCATAGGGCTGAGTTCCGGCACATGTGCGATCCCGATTGCATCTGCCTAGCAATTGCTGCTGTCAGCGGGTAATGCGGAAATCCGTTGGGTTCTTTTCAAGCTGGGCTGCTTCCGTCTCGACACCCGAAACCGACGCCCCCGAAGGCCCGCGCCTGAAACGCTCGATCATTGTCGTGACGGCGGCGTCGGGTCCTGCGATCACAGCAACGACGGACCCGTCCTCTTCATTGCGAACCCAGCCCGTCAAACCAAGCCGTACCGCCTCATCGCGCGTCCACATGCGAAAACCGACACCCTGAACCTTGCCGGATATCCGCACTCGGACGGCACTACCATGATCGGACATGTCTGCAGTCACCTGAAGCCTCGCCAGCGGCATTTGCCGGATCATAGCAAAAAAGCCCGGACAATGCCGGGCTTTCGCAAATTTGAGGGGGCAGGTCTTACTGCTGGGCAGCCGGTGCCGGAGCCGGAGCAGTCGGGCTGTCTGTTGCCGGCGGCGGCGCCTTGATGACCTTGGAAAGCTCGGCGTTGCTCTGCTTTTCCAGGTCGCGGGAAATGCCCTGCGCCCAGATGTCGGCAGCCTTCGCCGTCTCGCGCGAAGCGACCGGGCCATCGCGCAGCAGCTTCTTGCCGACGTCGGAATTATAGAAGTCGGCGATCGCCTTCAACTCCTCGACGGTGAAGGTCTTGGCATAGGTGAGTGCCGCCTCCTTCTCCAGATCGCCGCGACGCGGCGCCAGCGCCAGCGCCTGCGCGTCGACCGTCGACGAAATGATGTCCTGGTAGTTCGGCGAATCCTGGATCAGGCCGGCCTTCAAACGCTCGGCCAGACCGGGCAGGATGTTGTCGAATTGGGCAGTGGCGCCGATGGCGTCGATCGCCGCGCGAGACGCCTTCAGCTGCTCCTCGGAGACTTCCTGCGCCTTGACGGCGGAGCCGAAGGCAAGCCCGGAAAGAACGACGGTCGCAGCGGCGAGACGGCCAAGACCTGCAATGTTAATCATGAGTATATGCTCCTGTTATCTGTTTGCCTGCAGCGTGCGCGCACCCGCAGGACCGGCAATGATCGCAAGTGCCGCCATATTGATAAAGAGCCCGTGTTCAACGACGCCGGGTATGGAATTCAGCCCGCTCGAAAGCGCCTCTGCATCAGGAATGCGGCCAAAAGATGCATCGATGATGTGATGGCCGCCATCCGTGGTAAACTCTCCGTCACCCGACTGGCGCAGATCGAGTTCACCGGAAAGACCGAGCCGAGCCGCGACCTTTTCGATCGCGATCCGCGTCGAAACGAGCCCGAATGGATTGACCTCGATCGGCAGCGCGAAGGCGCCGAGCGTTTCCACCAACTTGCTCTCGTCGGCAATGACGATCATTCGCTCGGAGGCGGCCGCGACGATCTTTTCGCGCAACAGCGCGCCGCCGCCGCCCTTGATCAGCCTGAGCGCCTGATCGACCTCGTCGGCGCCATCGATCGTCAGGTCGAGTGCCGGCAGTTCGTCGAGCGACTTCAGCGGCACGCCGAGTTCGACACAGAGCCGCGCGGTTCGTTCGGAGGTCGGAACGCCTTCGACCCTAAAGCCGCCCGCGACCTTCTCCGCCAGCAGGCGAACGAATTCTTCCGCCGTGCTGCCGGTGCCGATCCCGAGACGCATCCCGCTTTCGACATGGGCGAGTGCGGCCTCGGCGGCCTTGATCTTC
>NZ_VSZV01000266.1:19551-20015 GCF_008919455.1 Rhizobium sp. PEPV16 | reverse complement strand
ACAGATCAGGCGACAGCAGACAATGTGGGGTCAGAACACCGGTTACGCTGGTCGAGGCTGCGGGTCAGCCAGTTGGCGCTCTGCAGGCAATCAGAGAGGAAGGCGTGATCCTCGCCGTTCTTCGTCACACGGGAAAAATAGGACTGGTTGACCAGCACGCGCGGCAGCGTATCCGGATTGAGCTCGACCAGCCAGCCGCCGTCCGAGGCGGGCCTGACAACTACATCCGGCGTGATTGCTTCGGAAACACCCGCTTCGAAGCCGCTGCCGGGCTTGGGATTGAGCTGACGGATCTCGCCGAGCATGTCGAGAAGATCTTTCTCGTCGACGCCGCAGAGCCGCTTCAGCGTGGCAAAGTCGCGCCGGGCCAGCAGTTCGAGGTTTTCGACCAGAGCCTGCATGGCCGGGTCGTACCGGTCCTTCTGCCTGAGCTGGATCGCCGGGCATTCGGCGAGGCTACGGGC
>NZ_VSZV01000266.1:0-19541 GCF_008919455.1 Rhizobium sp. PEPV16 | reverse complement strand
GCCGGGCCAGCAGTTCGAGGTTTTCGACCAGAGCCTGCATGGCCGGATCGTACCGGTCCTTCTGCCTGAGCTGAATCGCCAGGCATTCGGCGAGGCTACGGGCGAAAACACCTGGCGGATCAAGGCTCTGCAGGGTGGCAAGCACGCGCTCGGCCTGTGCGAGGCTCGTGCCCAGCCTCTCGCCCGCCTCGACGATATCGGCCTGCAGATAACCGCAGTCGTCGAGCTGGTCGACGAAATTCTGCGCGATCAACCGGTCGGCCATGTCAGGCAGGACGAAGGGGATCTGCTGGGCGAGATGATCGCGCAGCGACACCTGACCGGCGACGAAATCGTCGAGATCGTAGTCGGCGCCCTCACCGCTGCCCGGCATCGACTTCCACTGGCTGACGAGTTCCGGCGCATCGAGGCGCTGCGGGGCTCCGTCATCAGGAAAGACATTGGTGTAATTGGCGTCGAGTTCGTCGTTCAGCCGGCTGGTGCTGGCGCTGCCGCCATTGTCATACCAGTCGCTGGAGAGCGCCTCGGCGCGGTTGTCATAGCCGTCGTCCGAGCCGGCATCCTCCGGCTGATGAGCATATTCTCCATCTTCGGCATCGCCGCGTTCACCGCCCGCCTCGCCGTCATTCGACGGAAATTCGAGCAGCGGGTTCTTCTCCACTTCCAGGGCGATGAACTGGTTGAGTTCGAAATGAGTCATCTGCAGCAACTGGATGGATTGCATCAGTTGCGGTGACATCACCGAAGACTGGGTCTGGTTCAGGAGAATATTGGCGGAGTGTTTCATAATAAAACCCTTAACTCGAGGGATCTGCTGATCGTGGCTTCAGGGCTCGGAAATCGATCCCTTAACGTGAAAATTGACACGTGCTTGACATCATGAACCATTGGGCAATTTGGGCGCCTCGGCGGGCAATCTGCTTTCGAGATTCGTGCCAACCACTCGATTAGCCTCCGAAAAGGTGGTCAAATTCAGCTAGTTATGTTGAGTGAACAGGGTTTGGAAAGGGGCATGTGTTGCGGACTCGACGAACGACGACAGTGGAAATTTTCGCAATTCTCCATCTGGCTTTCGTGTTTGGACCCAGTGTGCGGTCAGGGTTCTCGTTGATCGATTTCGTCCTCCGCGAGGATTCGCCAGGCGGCGCCTTGAAGGTCGTCATACTGGCCGCTCTTCAGCGACCAAACGAATGCCAGGAGTCCTATTCCTCCCATCAGCAGTGCGATCGGTATGAGATAGATCAACATGTTCATGCGGCTTTGACCTCCGCACTCCTGCCGATCCGCCCTCGAATGTGCATATCCGGACGCTTACCGAAGGCGTTCAGGCGCAATGCGTTCGTCACGACGATAATCGAAGATGTCGACATTGCCACCGCCGCTATCAGCGGCGTCGCCAATCCGGCGATTGCGATCGGCACCGCCAGAACGTTGTAACCGATGGCGAGAGCGAAGTTCTGTCGGATGAGGCTGGCGGATCTTCGCGCAACTGCGATCGCTTCCGGAACAGCGTCAAGGCGATCGTTGAAGAAGACAAGGTCGGCGGCCTGTCTGCCGATATCGGAGGCCGTGGCCGGCGCCATCGAGACATGCGCGGCAGCAAGTGCCGGGGCGTCGTTGATCCCGTCGCCAACCATGAGCACGCGACGACCTTCGCCATTCAACCTCTTGCATTCCTCGACCTTCTGTTTCGGCGTCAGAGAGCCCAAAGCCCTGTCGATACCCAGGGCATGCGCCGTATTGTCGACGACGGTCTGCCTGTCGCCGGAAACGATCAGCGTTTCAAGACCGGCTGCACCGAGCCGGTCGATGGCCTCGCAAGCACCCGGACGAAGCGTGTCGTCGAAGAAGAAGCGGGCGAGATCGACGCCATTCTTCGACAAGACCACTTCCGAGAACGGACTATCGGAGGTGCGGGGCACGCAGCTGGTTCCGCCGGCAAATGCCGTGTTGCCCAATCGATAGATATCCGCTCCGTTCCTGGCCTTCAGTCCGCCACCGGGGGTTTCCGTGACGCTGTCGAAGCATATGGGGGCGGTTTCGGCGTCCCGCACCAGAGCCCGAGAAAGAGGATGCCGTGAATGCTCGGCCAATCCGCAGGCGATTGCAGTGGCGCTCTCGTCCATGGTGTCCACTCCGACAAGGCGCGGACTGCCCATCGTTAAGGTGCCTGTTTTGTCAAAGGCCACGGTGTCGGCCTCGGCCAGTCTTTCGAGTGCTGAACCGTCCTTCACCATGATGCCCTTCCGGAAAAGCTCCCCCGCAGCGACAACCTGGACCACGGGCACGGCAAGACCCAATGCACACGGGCAGGTGATGATCAGCACCGCTACGGCGACCAGCATGGCCTGTTTCCAGTCTCCGCCCAGGATGCCCCAAGCAAGGAAAGAGACCAGCGCCAGCAGATGCACGATCGGGGAATAGAGTGCGGCAGCGCGATCGGCGATCCTGCGATAGCGAGCCCTTCCGCCCTCAGCGGCTTCCATCAGGCCGATGATCTCGGAGAGAAGCGAATTCTTGGCAATTCTCGTTGCCCGCAACACCAGCGAGCCGGTTATATTCATTGCCCCGGAACTCACTTCGCTGTTGCTGGCAACGGCGACGGGGCTGCTTTCGCCGGTGACGGTGGAGAGATCCACGTCGCTTTCTCCGCTGACTACTATGCTATCGACGGGAACCCTTTCGCCTGCGGCTATAGAGATTTCATCCCCCGCCGCGATCTCATCTACCGCAATGTAGCGTCGCGACCCGTCCGGATTGATCAGCAATGCTCCGAGCGGGGCCAGTCTTGCGAGTCCGTTGATCGCCGCCCGAGCCTTTTCCCGCATGACATGATCGAGGGTTCTGCCGATCAGCAGGAAGAAGAGCAGCGAGACCGAAGCGTCGAACCACACATGCTCGCCGTGATGAACGGTCTCCCACAATGAAACGGCATAGGAGAGCGTCACGGCGAGCGAGATCGGAACGTCCATGTTGGTGCGCCGGTGCCGCAGCGCATTCCAGGCCGATTTGAAGAAGAAGCGCCCCGCATAAACCAGAGCGGGCGCTGCTATCATCGCCGAGGTCCAATGAAACATGTCGCGCGTCGCAGCATCTGCACCCGACCAGACCGATACCGAGAGCAACATGATGTTGGCGGCCGCAAAACCGGAAACGCCGATCGCGAGGAGAAGCTGATTTCTGGTCTTGTCGTTCTCGGGAGCTGAGGGCGTGAAGAGATGCGCGCGATATCCGGCCGAGTTGATCGCTGCGAGGATCTTGGACGGATCGGTTGCACCCGTCTCGATCTCCTCCTGGTAAACGCAGGTCACCTTTCGAGCCGTGAGATTGACGCGCGCTGTCTTGACGAAGGGAAGCGTCAACAGCGCCCTTTCGATGGTCGAAATGCAGCCGCCGCAGTGGACGTCGGGAACACTCAGGTCCAACTGACGCAATCCCCCGCCGAGCGGCTGGCTGACAAGGCGAACCTCTTCGGCACTGGATGATGTCGTGCTGAGGGCAAGCACGCTTTCTGCGTCCATGGTACAGCAGGTCATCGGCCTAACTCCGCAGTATCGATGCGATTAGCCTCATGCATGACGACCACGCCGCCGTTTCGCGAGATGGCCTCGACGATCCAGTCACCTTCGGCTAGATCATGCTCCGCTTCGAATCGCCCCGCGGCTTTCTTCCTGAGCGTAAGGAGGAAGTCCTCGTGGTCTCCGACGGGCCGTTTGAAATTCAGAACGACGTCGTCGACGATCGCAGGCGATCCGCTCTTGTCGTGAATGTCGTAGCGGATCTCATGCCCCTTTATGGAGAGGTTGCCCTCGATGCCGGAAGCGGCCACTGCCCTCATCGCCGCGGCTTTGCGGTTGAACTCCTGACTGGCGACATAGGTGTTTTCCACGACCAGACCGCTCCAGCTGGAGGAGGCATAGAAGGCCATGGTGACGTTCACCGCGATCACCACGCCAAAGAATGCCGAGGTCGCAAGCAGCATGTGCAAGCCTGTAAAACCTTGAGCGGAGGTCTTCATTTGATGTCTCCCGGTGCATTGAACGCCGCGCGGTAGGTTGCGCGATCGGTATGATCGGTATCTTCGATAACGAACAGAAATTCATTGATCGCGGCTCCGGTAGGCTTGCGCGTAACGAAGACCTTGAGCGTCGTGGCCGCGTCGGGCTCGGCATGGACTGTAAAGCTGCGAGCGTCTTCCTTGCCGAACTCGGGAATGCGCATCGTCGCCCCCTCCAGCCCGACCAGGCTTATGTTCACATCCCGCGGCGTCGGCACCATGTTCAGGATCCGAAGCGTATAGCCATTCCGCAGAGAGCCGTCGCTTTCCAGAACATATTGGGGGTTTCGGTCGTGAACGACGTTGAGTTCAAGGCGCTCCCGAAAGGCGAGATGGACCAGCATGGCCACGCCGACCGACGCCCAGGCGAGCGCGTAAAAGAGTGTTCTCGGGCGAAAGATGATCCGCCAGTTGAAGCGTCGGATCGCTGGAACGAAGGTCCCATCCTGATTTCGAACCCTCGATGGCTGGACAACCGTTCGTCCTTCGTCCGTGGCGACCGACATGTTGCTCGAGTATTCGCTGAGCGTGGCGTAGGCGATCAGGCCGCGAGGCTTCCCGCGCTTCTCCATGCGACCGTCGCAGGCATCGATGCAGAGCGCGCAGGTGATGCACCCCATCTGCTGGCCGTTGCGAATGTCGATTCCCATCGGACACACTGCCACGCAGGCATTGCAATCGACGCAATCTCCGACCAGCAGGCCCCTGGCTCGAGCCCTCTTGGGGTACCGCGACCGCTGTTCGCCCCTCCAGGCATTGTAGGTGACGACGAGAGAATTTTCATCGAGCATCGCACCCTGTATGCGTGGCCAAGGGCACATGTAGATGCACACCTGCTCTCGCATCAGACCGCCGAGCACATAGGTGGTTGCAGTAAGGATGGCGACAGTCGTGTAGGCGACTGCAGGAGCGCGGCCGGTGAACAGCGAAACAAGCAGGCTCGGCGCGTCGGCAAAATAAAAGATCCACGCTACCCCCGTGACGACGCCGATCAGCAGCCAGATTGAATGTTTGACCACACGCTTCCTCAGCTTGGCAAAGTCCATGGGACCAGCGTCAAGCTTCTTTCGCGCGTTTCGATCGCCTTCGATCGCGCGTTCGACGACGAGAAAAAGATCAACCCAGACGGTCTGCGGACAAGCGTAGCCGCACCATGCGCGGCCAACTGCGGAAGTGACGAGAAACAGGCCGAACCCGGCCATGACGAGGAGACCGGCTACATAATAAAATTCCTGAGGCCAGATTTCGATGAAGAAAAAGAAGAAGCGCCGTGAGGTAAGGTCGATAAGTATTGCCTGGTCAGGCGCGTAAGGACCGCGATCCCAGCGAATCCACGGCGCGAGATAGTAGATGCAATGCGTAATCAGCAAGACGATCCATTTGAACCGACGGAAACGTCCCTCTGCATGCTTGGGAAAAACCTTCTTCCGAGGAGCGTAGAGAGGCTGTCGATTGCGACGGGCATTGACCGGCTCGCCACGGAGCCTTTTGATGTATTGGGATCTGGTGCGGTGCAGAGCTTCATGGGACCTATCCGGTTTCATCTGCCGTTCTCCCATCTGCTGCGCATCTGTCATTGATGCAGATCAAGAGCGGAGGCCTTCGTGCGAAAGGAAAACGCCATGGAGAGGGGGCGTGGCCTCGGGGGCTGCGGGGGAACAAACAACCTCGCTGGAACGTCCTCGACGACGCTACAGCTACCGGCTTGTCTGCTCGTGGTCTTTGAGGCAGGTCCAACTGATGATCGAGCTGCCGCTCTTTGCCAGATCGTCCTGATTGGAAGGTGGCGGCGTGGCCTTGGCGCATCGAGCCGCGTGATCGTATCGTGGCGCGCGGCGTGCCGTGGAGATCGAGGGTCTGGTTGTGGCCGTGAGCTGTCATGGCTTTCTCCTCACGTCCCGCCGCCAAGCGAATGCACAAAAATGGTAAGTTCCTTGACCGTCGTATCGCCGAGACGCCCTGCCCAGGCAGGCATGACGCCATGCTTGGGAGCGGCTACCTGGCGGATGATCGCATCCTCGCCGGGTGCCTTCAGCCAGATCGCATCGGCGAGATCCGGCGCGCCCATGTCGACCTTTCCTTTGGCGTCGTCGCCGTGACATGCGGCACAGTTATCGACGAAGACCTGTTTTCCGGCCTCTGCGAAACCGGGGTCCGACGGCGTATTGGTCAGTCCCCAGACGTAAGCTGCGACCTGCCTTGTCTGGACGGGATCCAGAACATCGGCAAAGGGCGGCATCTCCGAAGCGTGCGTATCGGAATCGGAATCGAAACGGACCCCATGCGCGATCGTCGCCTGGATGGCATCCAGGTCTCCGCCCCACAGCCAATCGTCGTCGTTGAGGTTCGGAAATCCCGGGCCGCCGCTCGCTCCCGAGCCATGACAGTTGGAGCAGTTTACCTTGAACGCGGACGCGCCCCCGGCGATCGCGAATTCGCGAAGGGCAGGATCGGAAGCGATCTCCTGCATCGTCTTTGCTGCGATCAGATCATTCAGCTTTATCTTTGACGCGTTGGCCTGGTCCAGCTCCTGCTGCAGTTCGGCGCGCGTGGAGTAGCCGAGATAGCCATTCGTGGCCGAGGTGATCATCGGGATGGCTGGATAAGCGATCGCATAGCCCACCGCCCACAGAATGGTGGCATAGAAGGTCCACACCCACCAGCGGGGCATGGGATTGTTGAGCTCGCGGATGCCGTCCCATTCATGTCCTGTCGTTTCGACACCGCTTACTTCGTCAATGTGCTTTTCCGACATCTCAATCATCCTTCAATGGAATATCGGCGGCCTCGTCGGCCGTCTGCTTACTTCCCGGGCGAAGCGTGAACAGAACCGCGCCGGCGAAGAAGGCCGCCATTGCCAGGAGGCCCCAACTGTCGGCGAAGTGTCTCATTGCAGTGTAGGTTTCCATGGATCACCTCAACGGTAGCCGGTCGCGTCGTCGTAGGTCGAAAAATCGACCAACGTTCCGAGCATCTGCAGGTAGGCCACTAAGGCGTCCATTTCGGTCAGCCGGGCGGAATTGCCGTCGAAATCGCCGACCTTGGCCTTCGGATAGCGGGCGAGCAGGGCCGTCGTGTCGGCGTTCGGATCGGACTGCGCGTTCATGTCTGCCTCGGCATTGGCCAGCATGTCGTCGTTATAGGGGACGCCGACGTTCTCATTGGCCTTGAGGTCCATTCCGACACCCTTGACCGTCACTTCCCGCTCCTCGAGGAAGGTGTAGCTCGGCATGATCGATTCCGGCACGACGGCGCGCGGATTTGCCAGATGCTGGACATGCCATTCGTTCGTATAGCGTCCGCCAACACGGGCCAGGTCCGGCCCAGTACGTTTGGATCCCCACTGGAACGGATGATCGTACATCGATTCGGCGGCTAGCGAGTAATGACCGTAACGCTCCACCTCGTCGCGGAACGGCCTGATCATCTGGCTGTGGCAGACATAGCAGCCTTCGCGGATGTAGATGTTGCGTCCCGCCAGCTCGAGGGGTGTGTAAGGCCGCATGCCTTCCACTTTCTCGATCGTGTTCTGCAGATAGAACAGCGGTGCGATTTCCACGATGCCGCCGATGCTGACGACGAGCAGTGAGCCGACCAGAAGAAGCGTCGCATTCTTTTCGAGGATTTTATGTTTATCCAATATCGATGCCATGTCTCACCTCATTCGGCAGGCTGTGCCTGGGGCACGAAAGTGGTCGGGATTGCAGCTTCGTCGCGCAGGTGGCCGCGTATCGTCATGAACACGTTCCAGGCCATGACGAGGCCGCCCGCCAGATAAAGCACTCCTCCGATCGCGCGCAGCACGTAGTAGGGGATCATCGCCGCGACCGTCTCAGCGAAGGAATAGACGAGGAATCCCTGGGAATTGTATTCGCGCCACATCAGCCCCTGCTGTATGCCGGCAACCCAAAGCACGGCCGCGTAAACGACAATCCCAAGCGTTGCGAGCCAGAAGTGCCAGTTGACCATCCGCAGGCTGTAGAGACGTTCGCGCCCCCATAGCTTCGGCGTCAGGTAGTAGATCGCTCCGAAGGTGATCATTCCGACCCAGCCGAGTGCGCCGGAATGCACGTGGCCGATCGTCCATTCGGTATAGTGGCTGAGCGAATTGACGGTTTTAACCGACATCACCGGGCCTTCGAAAGTCGACATGCCGTAAAAGGCGATGGCGACGATCATCATTCGTATGATCGGGTCGGTGCGAATCTTGTCCCAGGCGCCCGAAAGGGTCATGAGGCCGTTGATCATTCCGCCCCAGGATGGCATCCAGAGCATGATCGAGAAAACCATACCGAGCGTCTGGGCCCAGTCGGGCAGTGCCGTGTAGTGCAGATGGTGCGGGCCGGCCCAGATGTACATGAAGATCAGCGCCCAGAAGTGGATGATCGAAAGCCGATACGAAAAAACCGGGCGGTTGGCCTGCTTCGGCACAAAATAGTACATCATGCCCAGGAAGCCGGCGGTGAGAAAGAAACCGACGGCGTTATGGCCGTACCACCATTGGGTCAGCGCGTCCTGGACACCCGAGAAGACAGAATAGCTCTTGGAGCCAAGGAACGAGACCGGAACCGCCAGGTTGTTGACCATGTGCAGCATGGCGATGGTGATGATGAAGGCAAGGTAGAACCAGTTTGCCACATAGATGTGCGGCTCTTTGCGCTTCAGGATCGTGCCCAGATAGACCGCGAGATAGCCAACCCAAACGATGGTCAGCCAGAGGTCGACGTACCACTCAGGTTCGGCATATTCACGGCCTTGAGTGATCCCAAGAACGTATCCCGTCGCAGCCATCACGATAAAAAGCTGATAGCCCCAGAATACGAACCAAGCCAGGTTGCCGCCGAAAAGACGCGCGCGACAGGTGCGTTGCACCACGTATAACGACGTCATAATTAGCGCGTTGCCGCCGAAGGCGAAGATGACCGCCGACGTGTGAACGGGCCGCAGCCTCCCGAAATTGAGATAAGGGGCGATGTTGAGGTCAGGAAAGGCCAGTTGCAGTGCGATGATCACGCCAACCAGGAAACCAACCACGCCCCAAAACACCGTGGCGATCAAGCCATACCGTATCACCTCGTCGAAATAGCCGGACTTATCGACTTTGCGCGGTTGGCCTGCCGAAGCAAAGTCAACCTTCCTGAGCATCAGCACAGCGCCCATAACGAGGCAGAGGCAAAGTATGCCCATATGGACCGCAAAGAGATGATCACGCGCGAATGCGGCTACTAGCAGCGCTAGAAACGCCGCGACCGCGATCACCATCGTTTCCGTTGTGTAATTCATGATGTCGTCCCCAGTACGCCGACGACCGCGTCGCGGCCGTCTTTCTCGCCAGGACTGTCATGAAGCCGCAAATTGCGCCTTGATCTGCGTCAACGATAGGGCGGGAAGACTGGACGGCGCTACGATTATAAATACAAGCGCGTCTTCAGTCGTGGGCACATTCCGGCTGTCCTACCCTCACGCAGGAAGTGTTTATAGGTTCGATCTCGCGTTTGGTGAATCAGTTCTGTGCATTGGCTGAACGCGCTCTGGATCAGGTGTTACACACGAGCGCATGAAGACCGATGCACTCCATCAAACAATATCAGAGTTTGCCGACGCGCTGTAGAATCAGCCAGAGGAAGGTGGCCGGAAGAAAAAGCACGCTCTTGGCCGACGCTCCTGCAGTCCGCAGCTCAGCTAAATGCCGAGCAACTCGAGCTAGTGACAACGATCTCCAAAATCGGAATCCCCAATTTGACAATAGTCGTCTTCATGTTTCACTGATCAAGTTATTGGCGATCGCAAGCTGTGCGATCAGGAGTGCGTTGAGTGCGGCCCCGACCTGAAGGTCATCGGCTACCACCCACATCCACAGCCCGCGCGGATTCTCGGGATTAACTCGGACCCGTCCGACGTGAACGTCTGCAGGATCTCCCAGAAAGCGCGGCGTTGGATATCCGTCGCGAATTTCATCAGCATAAAGTCGAACACCTGGTTCATTTGCCAGGAGCTCATGGACCTGTTCAAGTTGAACATGATCGTCGAACTCGACGTATACCGCCTCGGAATGACCCGTCTTTACCGGCACTCTAACGCAGGTGGCGGTTAACTGCATATCGGGCATACCGAAGATCTTCCGTGACTCTTGAACCAGCTTGCGTTCCTCAAGAGCCACGCCTTCGCGGGAAATCTCTCCGATTTGCGGTATGACATTGAACGCGAGAGGGACAGGAAACCTCTCCGCAGGGGGGCCGGAGCTCCCCTCGAGCACGGCTTCGGCCCCGTCTAGGAGCTCCCTACACCCGAGCAGGCCCATTCCAGACGCTGCTTGATAGGTGGTCAAAAGAATCTGGTGAACGTGGAACGTCGCGATCAGCGGTTTCAGTACCCGAACCAGCTGTATCGTGGAGCAATTTGGAGTTGCTACTATTCCAGACCGTGGGCGAACAGCAAATGAACGGGCGTTAACTTGTGGTACGATGAGTGGTACGTCAGGGTCCATTCGAAAGGAGTTCGAGTTGTCAATCACCAAGGTGCCTTGGGATGCGAACGTAGCCCCCCATTCGGCACTTACGTCACCGCCTGCGGAGAAGAATGCTATGTCGGTTTTTGTATCGGCGATATCGCCGATGTCGCGGAGTGCCTCAACAAAAAATGTTTGGTCTCGAAACTTGAATAGGCGCGCACCCGAACTGGAGGCGAACAGTCGCAGTCGATTGATCGGAATCCCGCTCGTTTCCAATAGCTTGATCAGGGCCGTTCCAACCGCCCCGGTTGCTCCAACGACAGAAATATCTAATGCTCTCATGAGTATCCTCATTTAGAAGCTCATGGTTGGATCTTGCTTTCAGATTTCGAAGCTCGCTTCCGCCACACAAGGATCTAACTGGAAAGCGTCGAACTCGTCGGCGGGCTTACATGCTCCGAGGGGGACCACATCAAGTCCAGCCAGGTTGAGCATGACGTTGGTTTCACTCGCGACAGTCGCTTCGGCGACGCAAAGAATAATCACAGAGAGGGTAGGTCGCGGCTTGATGCACAGTTCAATGCCTCTTCTCTTCAGATCGTTCGACTCAACCTGGTGTTTCCTGTGATGATTGCCTTCGAATGGCAGATTGGATGCCCAGAAAGAGTTTCGCGTCGCATGGCTGGATTTGCTTCACGCAAAGCTGCCATGCAGCCTTCTCCACGTCTTCGAACCGATGCGATCGTCTCGCACTTTGGATGGCGCCGGCGGCTTCTACCGCTCCGATCGGAATTCAAGATTCGTGCACCGCACGATTATCAACGGCGATATGAGTCTGGCAATTCTTGGGACAGACGCGTGCGCACGCTCCGCAGCCGATACAGCGGCCGGGATAATCAATGACCATGATCACGCGACTGAGCTCACCATTAAAGTCGTCCTCGCCATCGCAGACACCGAGCATTTCGCCTGCTTCATCGATGCCGTAGGGATGCATGACCTCACGTGAGCAGACCTTGAAGCAGCGACCGCAGCCGATGCACATCGCAGGGTTGATCGAAGTCAGATATTCTGGAATCCATAGGGACCCGTCGCGAGTCACGGATGAGCTTGTCATAGATTCCTCCAATTTCGCGAGTTCTGCCAATGACAAATGTGACCTCCGAGGGCGCGCCGATTGCGGGACAAAATGCGGGCTGGCAGCTTAACGCCGCTATCTTTGCGCCGGTGGAGTCCTCCTTCGATACGGTGTCTCCCGATCTCGTCGGAGATATCCTCGAACCTAGCGGTTTCCACGAAGGTCGACGGCGTCGCGCGTCGCGTCATAGATGGCCAATCGTTTGGCCGATGCGAACTGCGCTTTCAGTCCTTTCATTGCGTGGCGATCGCGTTTCGCAAAGTGCCCAACTTCCATTTCGTCCGCGTTGATGAAGTCCGCCATTGAAGAGCGAGACGCGACGAATCGATCTCATTATTGCGATTCCCGCCTGTCGGTTGAGTCAAGTGAGCCAGGGGTTCGGAGGGTGGTTAGCCTGAATGATGTTCGCGAAGTCGAAGATCACGTCGCGGGTCCCCCGGTATAATATTGTAAGCTTGTGCTGGCTGCCGAAGCAGTCGAACATGGGGAAACCCACCCGCATCAGCGGAATGCCGAGACGTCTGGCAGCTTCTCGGCCGTGCGAGTGTGTGACGATAATATCGGCCGTTGCGGCGAGACTTTCCAGATCACTGAGATCGCCGACTTTGACGGTCTTCGCCGGTACCATCTCGAGCGCCTTCGAAGTGCCGGTCGTGGTGACCGCGGCCGCAATTTCCGCACCCATGGCCGTAAAAAAGTCGGAGAGCTGGAAAAGTTGATCGGGCTCGGAAGCGATTGCGATCTTCTTGCCAGCGATATGGAAATGTCCGTCGAGCATGGCATCCTGCAACTGCATTCGGTTGCGGCGGACATTGAGCGGTATCTGTTTGCGTGACATAGCGGCAAGCACGCGAATGAAGCGATCGACGTTTTCTAGGCCCGTCAGCGATCTAAACAGCACGTACGGCACGCCGGTCAGTCTCTGCAGCGCTTCAGCCGGTCGCCGCATGTGCTCACCGATTGCAATACACTGCATCGTCGCACCAAGATCGCGGATCTCCTTCGTTTTCGTGCCGCCATACGTTATCGGCATCCATTCTTCGGGGATGGAGCCGTCGAGCGCTCCGGATACGTCGGGCAGAATAACCGGGTCGAGGCCGAAGCTTACGGCCGTCTCGCGCAGATGTTCTATGTCAGCAGCCGTTAAGTTCCATCCAGGCAAGATCGCGATCCCCCTCGGATTGCGATAGTGCTTGTCAGGTCGCGCTATTGCCTCGATTACGGCGGTAACAGCTTTAGACCAACCCTCTTCTATGGCGCCGTCAAAGTCAGGCGTGTTGGCGACTACCACTTCGGTGCCCACAAGTTCTATCGCCCGCCTACGTTTGATGTTTTCGACGTCGCCGGCGACATCCTCGTCGCGGGCCTCTACCGATGCGGTCGTGCATATCCCGATCAGTCGTGGCCTTGTGCGGGCTTTGAGGCTGAGAATTGCCTCTTCGAGACGATCCGCGCCGCCGACGATTATCGCGGCTTCGTTCATCGCCGTCGTTTGCAGCGGGATCGCTTCATTGAAATGCCTGACGAGCAGTGCGAGCGCGAAGCTCGTACATCCCTGGCTGCCATGGATCAGAGGTATTGCGCCGTCGACGCCCAGAAAGGCGAAGGCAGCACCAAGCGGCTGAGACGACTTCAGGGGGTTGACCGCCGCCGACTTAGTTTGAGATACGACGCGTGCCATAGTACGACCTCAACATTTTTTGCGAGTGATCTCGCGGTTTTGGTTCGACGCGCTTACGCTTCTCTTTTCGCTCGCTATTCAACGACCAAGGCCGGCTCCCATGGCGCCGGCTCGCGCACCTGCGGCCACATCGGATTGTGGATTGCCAGGTCCATTTGTCGAGCAAGTTGCACCATTCCCTCATAGCCAGCGTAGGCGTGATGACGCTCCTGGTTGATGTCGAGCCAAGGCAGTTTTGCCTTTAGCGCTATATACTGGGTGCGTCCGCCCGACAGCATGATGTCAGCCCTTCTCTCGAGTAGAAGCGAGAAAAGCTCGCGCGGCGACATCGACTCGAACAGGAGGTTCTCCTCCTTCAGGGTCTGTTTCACTCGCTCCCTGTCTTCGAGCGTCGATTTCTTGACTGATGTGCCGACGATCTCCATGCCGATCTCCATCAAGGCATGGACGACCGACCAGGATTTCACGCCACCTGTATTTAGAAGCACGCGCTTGCCCTCAAGGCGAGGTCGGTAGGCTTCCAGCCTCTTCCACACCTTTTCCTCTTCTTCCGCTACAAGGATTTCCGTGCGATGCAAAAGCGAGGGGTCAGCACCCTTCTTTACAAGCAGATCGGCGATCCGACGGAGCGCCTCCGAGGTGCCGGAAACGCCATAGAAGGAGCCCTCGAAAAATGGAATGTCCCAGCGTTCCTGCATCTTACGTGCCAACGTAACGAACGCTGTCGAACACACCGTCATCGCTGCCCGTGAGCGGTGGGCGGAGGCGACTTGCAGATATCGCGCGTCTCCGGGAATACAGGCTCGGACGCGGATGCCGAGCTTATCCAAGAGCGGCTTCACCTGCCAGAACTCACCCGAGAGGTTAAATTCGCCGAGTATGTTGATGTCGCAAAGGCCCGGTTCATCGGGCTCCACGGTACCTATGACATGCTTGATAAGCGCCTCGCCCGCTAGCTTGTTGCCGATGTTTTTCGATCCGACAAAGCCTGGCGCATTGACCGGCACCACCGGTAACGCAAATTCGTCCGCCGCTCGCTTGCAAACAACGTCGATGTCGTCACCGATCATCGCTGTAACGCAAGTTGAATAGACGAAAATCGCCGCGGGCGCATACCCATCCTTGATTTCCCGGATCGCTCTAAAGAGCTTCCGTTCACTGTGTCCCATTACGATATCGATTTCCGTAAGATCAGTCGTGAAGCTCGTGCGCCAAAGTGTTGGACCGGACGAGGCAGCGCCACGGTTGTCCCAGGAATTTCCCTCGCAGGCGAGCGGCCCGTGAATCAGATGTGCGACATCGGTGATCGGCTGCAGTGCGACCTTGGCGCCGTCGAAAGCGCAACCGCCGACGGCCGTTCCCGGGGCCATCGGCCTCGCGCAATTCCTTCGGCGCGCCTTTGGGCCCTTGCTGCCGCTCCTTTCATTCGCTAGCTCGTGGAAGGCATCTTTGATTTTGGCGTTGAGCGAGGACATTCGTCTGCCTTCATATCTGGTTGAGAGATAGGCCGCCTGGCCGGCCGCTTGGCAGGCCGCCGCTCTTAGCGAGTGAGGTCATACGAATAATCTGTCACACCCGCGTGCATTGTTTCGCGATCGAGGTTGTCGAAGATCTTGTCGAGGATCGCCGTTAGAAGACGCAGTGCGCCTTGGTAGCCCATGAGGGGGAATCGATGATGATGGTGCCGGTCGAAAATTGGAAACATCAGCCGAACCAGTGGGGTACCGGTGTCCCGTTCGAGATATTTCCCATAAGAATTTCCAATCAGGAGATCCACCGGCTCGGTGAACAGTAGCGAGCGCAGTGCCCAGAGATCTTTGCCTGGCCAAACCTGTGCATTCTTCCCGAAGGGCGAGGATGCAAGGAGTTCCTTCATCTCGTCCTCCCAAGCCGAGGTGCCATTTGTGGCGAGGCAGTGGGTTGGCTCGCCGCCGGTCTCCATTATGAAGCGCGCCATCGCATAAACGAAATCTGGATCGCCGTAGATCGCGTATTTTTTTCCGTATAGCCAAGCTTGGCTATCCGCCATCGCATCGATGAGTCGGCCGCGCTCCAGACGGATCGCCTCGGGAATTTCTCTGCTGGAAATCTCCGATATCACCATCAGCAGTTCGTCGGTCGCTTCGACGCCGAGAGGGTAGTGGAAGGAGGTCGCCGCTTGTCCAACGTCTCTGCAGTAATCTAACGTCTTGCGAGTGTTGTAATATTGCAGGGACAATGTCCACTCCGCGTTCAACGCCGCCTTCACGTCATTGATGCTGGTCCCGCCGTCATACATCCGAAATTTACCATCGGAAGGCGTATCGAACTGATCTGATGCGTCCTGGATGAATATGTAAGTCACTTGCATCAAGTCCAGCAGGCGTTTCAATTCGCGATTGTTCCCAACGCAGAAGCCATCAAATCCAGGAATGATGTTGATAGTAGCGGTGGCTTCATTTCGCGCGGTGCCCTTCCAGAAATTCTCGAGCACACCTTTTACCATGCTGTCATAGCCATCGACATGGCTGCCGACAAAGGCAGGTGTGTGGGCGAAGGGCACATCGAAATCGCGCGGGACCGAACCTTCACTTTTGGCGTTTTCGATAAAACCATGCAGGTCATCTCCGATGACCTCGGCCATACATGTGGTCGACACCGCGATCATCTTCGGGTTATAGAGCTTGTACGTGTTGGCGAGGCCTTCGACCATATTCTTCAGGCCACCAAATACAGCGGCGTCTTCTGTCATCGATGACGAGACCACCGATGACGGCTCCTTGAAATGGCGCGATAGGTGCGATCTGTAGTAGGCAACGCAACCTTGGCTGCCGTGGACGAACGACATCGTTCGCTCGAATCCCGCCGCTGCAAAGACCGCGCCGAGTGGCTGGCAGGCTTTGGCTGGATTAACGACAAGGGCTTGGCGCCCCAAGTTTTTCTCGCGGTATTCCCAGGTCTTCGTGAATTCACGTTGGTCAGAGACGAGCTGGTCCGGGTGGGGGCATTCGAATTTCAGCTTTTTTTTGGCCAACATCTGCCTGTATTCCGGCTCGCAGAATAGGGGCGCGTGGTCGAGAGTATTCTCAGCTGATTGCGGCATAGGTCACCTCTTTCAATCTGGCCGCGGCTCAAGGGCGGTCCAGAAACATGCGTCGCTTAAGCCCTTGCGCGTTTGCTACGCGCGAACGCTAGGCGCTCATCCAGCAACCGCAGCCAAAGCGCGGTCTTTATTCCAGGGCGCGTCGTAGAGACCCCAAACTGGATTGTTAATTGCCATATCCATGTCCCGGGCGAAAATTGCGAAGCCGTCATAACCGTGATACGGACCAGAATAATCCCAGGAGTGCATCTGACGGAACGGAATGCCCATTTTCTGTACCGGGTATTTTTCCTTGATGCCGGACCCGACGAGATCGGGCCGAATTACCTCGATGAATTTCTCTAGTTCGTAGCTGGTCACGTCGTCGTAGATCAGCGTGCCTTCTGTTACGTAGTGGCCGGTGCGCTGATAGTCGTCGCCATGGCCGAATTCGTAGCCGGTTCCTACGATTTCCATTCCGAGGTCCTCATAGGCGGTGATGACGTGACGAGGACGTAATCCACCGATGTAGAGCATCACCCGTCTGCCAGAAAGGCGCGGCCAATATCTGTCGACCACAGCCGAAACGAAGGGTCGGTATTTGGCGATGACCTTTTCGGTTCTATCTTCGATCTCCGGCCCGAAATGCTTAGCTATGTTGCGCAGCGAGGCTTCGATCTGGAATGGGCCAAAGAAATTATACTCCATCCAGGGAATACCATATTTTTCTTCCATGTGCCTGGAGATGTAATTCATCGACCGATAGCAGTGAATGAGGTTGAGCGTAGCTCTCGGAGCGCGCTCCACTTCGGCGAGAGTTGCATCTCCCGACCAGTTGCCGACCACGCGCAATCCGATCTCCTCGAGCAGAATGCGCGAGGCCCATGCATCGCCCCCAATGTTATAGTCGCCTATGACATTTACGTCGTAGGGACCCGGCTCGAATTTTAAGTCTTTCTTGTCAAAGACCCAATCTCGAATTGCGTCGTTGGCGATGTGGTGGCCAAGCGATTGCGACACACCACGGAAGCCTTCGCAGCGCACCGGCACGACGGTTGTCGTGTGTTCTTTGGCCTTCTTTCGCGCTACGGCCTCGATGTCATCGCCAATCAGACCGATCGGACATTCGGACTGCAGGCTGACGCCATTGCTCAGCGGGAAAAGTTCAGCAATCTCGTCGATGACCTTTTCCAGCTTCTTGTCACCGCCGAAAACGATGTCCTTCTCCTGGAAATCGGACGTAAATTGCATCGTCACGAAAGTGTCGATGCCTGTCAGACCGACGTAATAGTTGCGACGTTGCGACCAGGAATATTGACCGCAGCCGACCGGCCCGTGTGAAATGTGAACCATATCCTTGATCGGTCCCCAGACGACGCCCTTTGAACCGGCATACGCGCATCCGCGGATCGTCATCACGCCAGGAACAGACTTG
This sequence comes from Rhizobium sp. PEPV16, assembly GCF_008919455.1. NCBI lineage: Bacteria > Pseudomonadati > Pseudomonadota > Alphaproteobacteria > Hyphomicrobiales > Rhizobiaceae > Rhizobium > Rhizobium sp. PEPV16. The sequence continues at coordinate 1,718 of NZ_VSZV01000266.1, read as the reverse complement.
ATGTTCGACTTTACCTCGCATTCGCTAATCGCGTTTGGGTCGTCGCCGGCGTCCTTTTCGCTCGTTGCCACGCTAAGGTGTTTACTGCGGCGCTTCGCTGCTTTGCCCGGATATTGCGACAGCACGTCTGCTATAAGCTTCGCATGGAAGTCACTGTCATTGTCGTATTTGAGGCTCATTGACCCTACCCCTTAGAAAATCCTGATGAAGCCTCATTGGCGAAACCTCCCTCACGGGATGGCGGACGCTTTGCGTGTCGCTGCGCGCTTGGTCAGTGTGATCACTGGGCAGCTATCACTTCGCATCCCTGGCTTGAAGTTCGGCGAGCATCTGCTCATCGCTTTTCATGATCCCGAAATCGAGAAGCATGTCCTCAAGTTCTTCCATGGTGATGGGGGTCGGGATGGTGCCTTTGCCAGAATTGTCATGTATTCTTTGGGCAAGTGTCCGGTACTCGGCCGCTTGCTGAGAGTCCGGCGCATATTGGATCACCGTCATCTTTCTAAGCTCGGCGTGCTGGACAATGTTGTCGCGTGGCACGAAGTGGATGAGCTTAGAATTGAGTTTGGCGGCAAGCGCTTCGGCGAGGTCGAGTTCGCGGTCGGTCTGACGCTCGTTACAAATGAGCCCACCCAGGCGGACGCTGCCGCCTGCAGCATATTTCAGGATGCCTCTGGCGATATTGTTGGCGGCATAGAGTGCCATCATTTCGCCTGACATGACGATGTAGATTTCCTGAGCTTTGTTTTCACGGATCGGCATCGCGAAGCCGCCGCACACGACGTCACCGAGCACGTCATAAGACACGTAGTCGACATCGTTGTAGGCGCCGTTCTCTTCGAGAAAGTTGATCGACGTGATAACGCCGCGTCCCGCGCAGCCGACGCCCGGCTCCGGGCCGCCGGACTCCACGCATTTGATACCTTTATAGCCTATCTTGAGCACGTCTTCGAGTTCAAGATCTTCAACCGAACCTCTCGTTGCTGCGAGATCAAGAACAGTATCCTGGGCCTTCGAGTTCAAGATCAGGCGCGTAGAATCAGCCTTCGGGTCACAGCCGACGATGAGGATCTTCTGTCCATGGTCCACAAGGGCGGCTAGCGTGTTTTGGGACGTAGTGGACTTGCCAATTCCGCCCTTTCCATAGAATGCAATCTGACGCAGAGCTGCCATGTTTGGCGTTCCTTCATGTGTTCGAGGCAATGCGGTTATCTCGCAACGCGGATGCGGCGGCCGTTCCGTTGCCTCGCAATAGCTCTCAAGATTCGTGCCAAGCAGGCCGATTGAGATGACGAACAATAAGTCGCTGCGAATCCAGTCATGTGGGCGGAAAATATGGGATTGAGAACAGGAACGCTTGTCACGTAACCGACAAAGGTGATGACAATGTCGAAATGGATTGTCACCCTCTGAGGGCCAATGAATGGTACTGGCCGTACCGGGACACGGTTCGGTGCTGATCCGAGACTCTTCGGCATCATCTATCAAGAGATTCTGCCGGCCGGCGCATGTCACGAGCTACGCTGTTCCTCTATGCACTCGATGATCATCACGACAGGATCCGTCTGACCCCTTGCAAGATCGCATGCCGCGATATTCCATGTGAGGCGCTCGTGGGATTCTTGTGCACGTGTCAGTTCCATAATACTTGTTACGCCGCAAATGTGTGTAAGGGCTATTTAGTAATGCGACAGTTGGGCCAGTTAGAGATGCGACAG
>NZ_VSZV01000151.1:0-7460 GCF_008919455.1 Rhizobium sp. PEPV16 | reverse complement strand
ATCCGCATCGGATACGGAGCGCGGCAGTTTTTGCGGGAGGGCGGAAGCGGCCGGGTGCTCGACGCAGAAGCGGCCGGCCATCGGCGCCTTTACGACGGCGGATGCTGAGCCGGGAGCGTGTGGCGTCGCTCCGGTCGAGCTGATCCGGGCGCCGCCTTTTCCGGCGACGACGATACGAAGCTGTCCGCCCGGCCGGGAGATTTCAAGACCGTCCACACCAGCGGCCGTCAACGCCTCGGTGAGCAATGCGATGGTCGCCGGATCGCTGAAATCGATCGCGCTCATGCCGCCCTCCGCAGCTTCAGCCATTGTTCGAGATAGTGAATGTCCGTCTCGCCGCGCGCGAATGCGCCGTCCTCGAACAGGGCGCGCAGGAAGGAGATATTGGTGGAAATCCCCTCGACCTCAGTGCGGGCAAGCGCTTCGCGCATTCTTGCCATTGCTTCGGCCCGCGTCGGCGCATGGACGATCAGCTTGGCGATCAGCGAATCGTAATAGGGCGAGACCTTGTAGCCGGCATGAATATGCGTATCGACGCGGATGCCCGGTCCCGCCGGCAACGCCAGATGGGTGACGACACCGGCTGATGGCAGGAAGGTTTCCGGATCCTCGGCGTTGATGCGGCATTCGAAGGAATGGCCTTCGCAGGACACATCGCCTTGGGTGAGATAGAGAACATGACCCTGCGCCACCCTTATCTGCGCTTGGACGATATCGACACCGCTCGTCATCTCGGTAACGGGATGCTCGACCTGAAGTCGCGTGTTCATCTCGATGAAATAGAAAGCGCCGTCCTCATAGAGGAATTCGAAAGTCCCGACGCCCCGGTAGCCGATCTGGAGGCAGGCCTCTACGCAAGCCAGGCCGACTGGCTGGATGATGTCGGGCGCGATCCCAGGCGCCGGCGCCTCCTCCACCACTTTCTGATGGCGGCGCTGCATCGAGCAATCCCGGTGTCCGAGCCACACGGCATTGCCGTGATCGTCGCAAATAACTTGTATCTCGATGTGGCGCGGATGCTCTAAGAATTTCTCCATGTAGAGCGAGGGTGAGCCGAAGGCCTTGCGGGCCTCTTCCCGCGTCAGCGCAATTGCTTCATGCAGCACGTCGGCCTTTGGCACGACGCGCATGCCGCGCCCGCCACCGCCGCCGGCTGCCTTGATGATGACGGGATATCCGATCTCCAGCGCTATGCGCTCGATCGTGGCGGGGTCATCGGGCAGCGCGGTGTCCGGACCGGGAACGCAGGGGACGCCGGCCGCCATCATCGCGCGCTTTGCCGAGATCTTGTCGCCCATAATGGCAATCGACGACGCGGTCGGACCAATGAAGACCAGGCCGGCCTTTTCGACGGCATCGGCGAAGGCGGCGTTCTCCGACAGAAAACCATAACCCGGATGGATGGCGCCCGCACCGGCGAGACGCGCCGCCAGAAGGATGGCATCCTGATTGAGGTAGCTCTTGGCGGCGGTCGACGGGCCGATGCACAGAAAACTGTCTGCGGTCTTGCCGTAAGGCGCTTGCCTGTCGGCCTCGGAGCAGGTGGCGACCGTCTTCAGGCCGAGCTCACGGCAGGCGCGCTGGATCCGGGCTGCGATCTCGCCGCGGTTGGCGATGAGCACGGTATCGAAGCGGTCGGCCGCGGATTGTTCAGGCGTTTCCGGCATCAGCCAATCTCCGCCAGCAGATCGCTGGTCTCGCCCTCGCCGTCGTCGATTTCGGTGAGGTGCGTAATGCGCCCTGCCCGCGGCGCGGCGATCGTGTTGAAGACCTTCATTGCTTCGATGATGAAAAGGGTCTGCCCCTTCTCCACCTCGTCGCCGATCGCGACGAATGGCGGCTCCCCGGGCGCCGGGGTCCGATGCAGAACGCCGAAGACCGGCGCCTTCACCGCATAGGTTTTCTCAGGCCGCCAAGGCATATCGGCGCCGGCATCCTGGGCAAGGTTTGTCGTCGATCCTCCCTCTTGCAGGGTCTCGGCAGCAGCCTCCTGACCCGGCAACATGCGGAAAATCCGAACCGTCACGTCCTTCTCCGTCACGCTCAGCTCGGTAATGTTCGATCGTCCGACAAAGTCGATCAGCGTCTTGATCTTCGAGAGGTCCATATGCGTGCTCGGAATTTCAAAATTCCACCGCGCGGACCCGAAGTTTCACGTCGCCCGGTGTTGTGATTTTTCGTAGCACGACGCGCCGACTGATGGGGTCAGACGAAGTTTTGATGGAGGGCAATCGGCGCCTTATAGGACATATCGCCGAACGTCAGCGACCGGCAGCCGGAAGCGGCAGAATCCCCGCAATGGATTCAATGAAGGGACAATGCTTGTTCTGACGGCTGACAGTGCTATATGTAGGTAAATACCTACATGAGGCAGCCAGCCATGACCATTACGACACTTTCCAGCCGTGAACTCAATCACGACGTCAGCAATGCGAAGAAAGCTGCCAGAAAAGGGCCAGTCATCATCACTGACCGCGGCAAACCTTCCCATGTCCTTCTGACATATGAGGAATTTCAGCGTCTTTCCGGCAGGAGCCAAAGCCTGGTCGATGGGCTTTCCATGCCGGGCCTGTCGGAAATCAATTTCATGCCATCGCGGGTCGAGATCAAAACCCGCGGAGTTGACCTGTCTTGAGCTATCTGCTGGATACGAATGTCATTTCCGAACTGCGCAAGATTGGTGACGGTAAGGCTGACCCGGAAGTCGTGGCATGGATCGAAACGTCAAACGCTTCTGACTTCTATCTCTCTGCAATTACCATTCTCGAATTGGAACGGGGCGTGCTTGCGGTTCAACGACGCGATGCCCGGCAAGGTTCACGCCTGCGTACATGGCTGGACGATCACGTGCGTCCGCAGTTCGCCGGCCGGATACTGCCGATCGATGATGCCATCGCAACGCGCTGCGCACATCTGCATATTCCCGACCGGCGCAACGAGGCAGATGCGTTGATTGCTGCCACTGCACTGGTGCACAATCTTACCGTGGTCACGCGAAACGTGAGAGATTTCGACGGCACCGGTGTCGTCATTGTCGATCCTTGGCAGGGTCAAGCAATGTAGGCGCCTTAAATGGATGCAAGTTGCAGCGTCCAAATTGACAACGTCGGCTTTTCTGCACGGATGCGCGGCCGGTTTCCGTCATCGTCAGCTCTTCGTGGGGCCGATGCTCTCCCGCAAGATCAGGCTGCTGCGGATGACGGTGCGAACCGCCGCCGTATTCTGCCTATGGCCAATGGCGTCGAGCAGGAGATCCACCGCTGCGCGCCCCATCTCTTCCACCGGCTGCTTGATCGTCGAGAGCGGCGGCGAGCAGAATTCGCAGACGGGGGAGCCGTCGAAGGAGACGACGGACACGTCACCGGGAATGCTTAGGCCCGTTCGCTGGATACGGCTGACAAAAGAAATGGCCATGTCGTCGCTGGTCGCGATGACGGCTGTCGGTTTGTCGGTCAACTCGGCGAAATCATCCGCCGCCTGGACCCCAATGTCGAAGCCATGCTGATAATCGAGATGACCACCCGAGCGATGCACCGAGCCCTCTGATAATCCTGCCGCCTTAAGCGCCTCGAGCACGCCGCCATAACGCTCGACATCGTGATAATTGCCTTCGGGCCCAGCAAGATAGAAGAATCGTCGATGACCCAATCGGATCAGTTCGGCCGTGACGTCGCGCACGGCCTCGCGGTCGTTCGTCACGACGCTCTGCAGGCCGGCATCGCTCATGTCGAGCAGCATCGACACGATTGGCAGGCCGGAATTGGCCAGCGAGCGCCCGTCAACCTCCGGAAGCTTCGACGACAGGATGATGGCTCCGCGCACGCTGCCGCCGAAAGCGAGGTCCAGAATATGCCGTTCGGAAACTTCATCGCGATCGAGGTTGGCGATCATCAGGTTGTAGCCGCCCTGGATCAGCGATTTATTGATACTCTGCAGCACCTGCGGAATGACCTGGGAAGCACCATAGTAGAGCGATCCCGGCAGAATGATCATGATGATGTTGGATTTGCCGACCCTGAGACCGCGCGCCATGGCGTTCGGGGTGTAGCCCAGTTGCCTGGCTGCGGCATTGATCTTGGCGCGCGTCTTCTCGTTGACCCGTCCGGGATTGGCGAGCGCCCGGCTGACTGTTGATATCGCAACGCCAGCGAGCCGCGCGACATCGGCCATCAACGCGCCCGATGGCTCCTCTCCGACCACATCCTTGTTTTTGTTCATGTTTATTTCATTCTCCCGGATGTTTTGAATTGCAACTCTAAGGCAGGGAGCGATTTATAGCAAACGTTTGCCAAAAATCGCTTGCTTAAAAAACCGGCTTGGCTATTATCTAGCCATGGCAAACGATTGCCATTTCTTAATGCGTTGAAAATCCATGGCTTATTGGATGCGGAACGGCTCTTCCGCACGCGGGTAGGTCATGCCTCGAGAAATGGACAGGTTATGGCTACTGGCGACAGGCTGCGCTTCGGCGTCGATCTCGTGACATTCTTCCATCCCGGCTTTTGGGGCGTCGACAGCCATGATGCGATCGCCGGTTATGCCCGTGCCGAGCCCCGCGCCTTCTGGGACAAGATTCTCGACAGCGTCCAGGCCTCCGGCGTGACCGGCGTCGAGCTGACCTTCTCTCCCTTCAACTGGCAGGACGCGATCAAGACCTACGGTTCCGTCGACGCCTTCGCGGCCGAACTAGCAAGGCGCGGCCTGACGCTGTGCAGCGGCTTCTTCGCGGAACTGGAGGCGGCCGGCGACTTTGCTGAACCCGAGGCCCAGCGCGCGCTGATCGACAAGGCGGAACGATATGCCGATTTCCTGAAAGCCTGTGGCAGCGACATCATGGTGATCGGCGCTCCCTTGCGCCAGACGCTCGGCGCTCAGCCGGTGCAGTTCTACGATTTCGATCGCGCCAAGGTGATCGCCGATTTCCTGAATCGGCTCGGCGCGACCCTCTATGCCAGGGGCGTGCGGCTCGCGCTGCACACCGAGGCGCACTCGATCTTTGCCGCCGCGCGCGACGTCGACTTGATGATGCTTTTGACCGACCCGGCCTATGTACATATGTGCCCGGACACGGCCCATATCATCGTTGCCGGCTCCGATCCAATCCAGCTCGTCGATCGCCATCACGAGCGCATGATCATCGCTCACTGGAAGGATGCGATCGGCCCCATGCCCGCCGACACGCCGATCGACAAGCACATTCATGAACGCCACCAGCCCTATTTCTGCAGCTTCGGCCTCGGACGGGTCGACTGGCCGGCCTGGATCCGGCTGCTGCGCGACCGGGCCTTTGAAGGCTGGGCGATCCTCGAACTCGATGCCGCGCCCGATCCCGTCCGCGACATCGCCAACGGGCTCACGCTCGTCCGGCAGGCGCTCCTGCCGATCTATCGCTGACTGTCATTCCTAAGACAACAAAAACGCCCCGCAAAGAGGGCATTTTCAAGAGGTGGAACAATGAAGAACATGATGAAGCTTTTTCTTGCCGGCGCAGCAATCGTCGGCCTATCCGCTTCGGCCTATGCCGAGGACAAGCCGACGATCGAGATCATGTCGTCCTGGACGTCGGGCGGCGAAGCGGCGGCCCTCAACGTCATCAAGACCGAGTTCGAAAAGCGCGGCGGCGTCTGGAAGGATTCTTCGATCGCCGGCTTTGGTGCGGCCGATGCCGCCTTCCAGAACCGTATCGTCGCCGGTGACGCGCCGGGCGCCAAGCAGGGCGTCATCGGTCTCGCTGCCGCAGATTTCATCAACCAGGGCCTGTTCAATCCGATCGACGACGTGGCGGCCGCCGGCAAATGGGCTGACGCCTTGCCGAAATCGATCCATGATCTCATCACCTATGACGGCAAGGTCTATCTCTCGCCGACCGGCGCCCATGGTGAAAGCTGGATCTTCTATTCGAAGGAAGCCTTCGAGAAAGCCGGCATTTCGCAAGAGCCCAAGACCTGGGTCGAGCTCTTTGCCGATCTCGACAAGATGAAGGCTGCCGGCATCGTTCCGGTCGCCTGGGGTGGCCAGCCCTGGCAGCAGTCCAAGGTCTTCAACATGATCCTGCTCTCGCAGGTCGGGATCGACGGCTTCCTGAAGATCTATGTCGACAAGGACAAGAGCCCGGCCTCCGTCGAGGGTGTGAAGAAGACCTTTGAGATCCTCGGCAAGCTGCGTGGCTATGTCGATGCGGGTGCAGCCGGCCGCAACTGGAACGACGCGACCGCCATGCTGATCACCGCCAAGGCCGGCGTGCAGTTCATGGGCGACTGGGCCAAGGGCGAATTCACCGTTGCCGGCAAGGAGCCGGGCAAGGATTATGGCTGCATGATCGTGCCGGAGTCGAAGGGCATGGTCTACATCGCCGACGCCCTCTGGTTCCCCAAGACCGGCAAGGCCGAGACCGACAAGGCGCAGAAACTTCTCGCCGAAGTCGTCATGGACCCGGCCGTTCAGGTCGAATTCGCCCTGAAGAAGGGTTCGGTTCCGATGCGCTCCGACGTCGACAAGTCGAAGCTGGACGCCTGCGCGCAGAAGGGTGTCGAGCTGATGGCAGCGGGTGCGATCGTGCCGGATCAGGCGATCGTGCTGACGCCCCAGCAGGTCGGCGCGCTTGATGACTTCGTCGACGAATACTGGAGCGGCGGCTCGAACGATGCAGGTGCCGCAGCCGAAAACTTCTTCGCCATCTTCGAGTAGGATAGTACCCGTGGCGTCGGCCTGATCCGACGCCACGGCTGCCGGCTGCCGCCTCATGCAGCGGCCGAGCCCTGCTTCCACTCCGTCAACGAGCTGGCCGATGTCCATCAAACGCAAGCCCAATCTTTCCGCGACCATCGCCTTGCTGCCGACATGGTTCGTCGCGGTCGTGGTCTTCATCGGCACCATGGCCTGGTCGATCCGGCTGTCCTTCACCAATTCAACGCTTTTTCCGTCCTCGACCTATGTCGGCTTGGCGCAATATTCGAAGCTCTTCTCTTCCGCCAAGTGGCTGGCATCGCTGCAAAACGTGTTGATCTTCGGCGTCCTTTACGTCGCAGGCTGTTTGCTGCTCGGCTTCCTGCTGGCCGCGGCGCTGGATCGCAAGATCCGCTTCGAAAGCGCCTTCAGGACCATATTCCTCTATCCCTACGCCATGTCCTTCGTGGTGACCGGGTTGATCTGGCAATGGATGCTCAATCCGACGCTCGGCATCCAGGCGAGCGTGCGTTCGCTCGGCTGGGAAAGCTTCGTCCTCGACTGGGTGGTCAATCGCGACATGGCGATCTATGCGCTGGTGCTTGCCGGCGTGTGGCAGGGCGCGGGGCTCGTCATGGTCATTGCGCTCGCCGGCATGCGCGGCATCGAGGCCGAGCAATGGAAGGCGGCGCGGATCGACGGCATTCCCGTCTGGCGGATCTATGTCTCGATCATCCTTCCGCAGCTCGGGCCGGCGCTGGCCGCGGCCGGCATGCTGCTCGCCATGGGCGTGA
>NZ_VSZV01000095.1:0-4149 GCF_008919455.1 Rhizobium sp. PEPV16 | reverse complement strand
ACGAGTTCCTGGAGGATTTCGTCGCGCGCAACAACAAGCTCGGCGCGGAAATTTCCGACGGCTACCGGTTTTATGTATAAGCGGATAACAATATGAGACTGAAGATCAGCCACCTCACCGAATACCGCTACGACGAACCGGCGCAATTCTCGCTGCAACGGCTGCGGTTGACGCCACCAACGACATCAGCTCAGAAAGTGCTCGGCTGGTCTCTGAAAGTCGAAGGTGCCACGCCGGAAGTAGAATATGACGACCAGTACGGCAATCATGTCAATCTGGTCTCGCTGGAAGGCGAGCAGGACGTAACGCGCATCCTGGCCGAAGGCGAAGTCGAGACCGAGGACAATAACGGCGTCACCGGTCCGCATACCGGCTTTTGCCCGCTTTGGCTCTTCCTGCGCGACACGCCGCTGACCAAGGGCGGCAAGCTGGTGAAGGAACTGATCAAGGGCGTCAGCGGTGACAATGAGCTTGCCCGCATGCATGCGCTGATGGCGGCGATCCACGAGACGGTCGATTATAAGCCCGGCACCAGCAACACCGAGACAACGGCCGAACAGGCGTTGGAGAGGAGGAGCGGCGTCTGCCAAGACCACGCGCACATCTTCATTGCCGCAGCCCGCGCGCTGCAGGTGCCGGCGCGTTACATCTCCGGTTATCTGATGATGGAGGAAAAGATCGAACAGGCTGCGACCCATGCATGGGCCGAGGCCCATATTCCCGGCCTCGGCTGGGTCGGCTTCGATCCCGCCAATGAGATCTGCCCGGATGCTCGCTACATCAGAGTCGCCTCCGGTCTCTGCTATCGCGATGCCGCGCCGATTTCAGGCATGCGCATCGGCACGCCGGGCGAAACGCTGTCGGTCACCGTGAAGGTAGAGGACGGCGGACAGATGCAGAGCCAGAGTCAGAGCTGAGCGGAGCATAAAGACAGCTTTACCGCGCCCTGCGGTGGGGCCGATAGAATAGCTGCCGAGGTCGTCGCGAACCAAACATGTTGGACTTGAATATAGAGACCGACGGTGCCGAAATTCCGCCTGCTTCTGGCACGCGGCGCACGCCATAACTGCCGTTTGTCACTAACTCAATTTTAAGGCCGCAGGCACAAGCTTGTCTGCGGCGACGCTTGGTGTATTTCGGCCCCACCCAAAGCCTATCCCGCTGCAAGAACCTGGAGGTGCCCGCGCGCGCCGTAGCTGAGGATCGCCTGGTCGGCCGTCAGCAACGGGACGCGATGAAAGCGGGCTGTGGCAGCGATGATGCGGTCGGCGGGGTCGGCATGAAACTCGCCAGGCAGCCGAACGCTGTCTATTGCGATGGGAGGCTCAATCGGTGCGAGCTGGATACCGGGCAGAGACAGCGCGCTATCGATCCATCGACCGACATCGTCGCCGAGCGCCAGGCGTCCCTTCTGCACAAGCAACGCGATTTCCCAAGGTGTAATCGCCGAAACCAGAATCTGGCTTTTCTCCGTCATCTCGTCGATGATGCGCCGGGCTTGCGAACCGAGGCGCGCATCGTCCTGCATTGCCCAGACGAGGATATGTGTGTCGATGACGATCAACGAACGGCGTCCCAATCTTCCGCTTCAGCAGCCGGAGACAGCGGATCGTCATAACGCAATACGCTGCCCTTCATCGCGCCGAGAACACTCCTGCGTCCGCTAGTATCATGTACCGGCGAAAGCACGGCAACTGGCCTGCCGCGCTTGGTGATGACGATTGATTCGTCGTCCTTCCCCATCTGATCGATAAGGTTCAGGCATTTCGCCTTGAACTCCGCCGCACCGACCATCTTGGACATGACTATATCTCCTGTACATCTATACGGAATATAGAGCCATTTCCGTATTCAACAAGTGCAAAGAAAAAGGCGGGGTCATGCCCCGCCTTTTTCTCGTTACGGATTGAGCCGCGCTAGTGGCTGTCCTTGCCGACCGCATTTCCGCGACATCCCTTGAGGAAGTCGAGGTCGGCGCCAGTATCTGCCCCTTCGACATGCTGCTGATGCAGGAAGGCATAGCCGGATGTGGGCAAATCATGGTTCGGCTGCCATTCGGCGAGCCGCCGCGCCAGTTCATCCTCGGAAATGTCGAGATGCAGACGACGGTTCGGCACATCCAGCTCGATCATGTCGCCGTTTTTCACGACCGCCAGCGGCCCGCCGACAGCCGCTTCCGGCGAGGTGTGCAGGACGACGGTACCGTAGGCCGTTCCGGACATGCGGGCGTCGGAAATGCGCACCATATCGAGAATGCCCTTCTTCAGCACCTTCGGCGGCAGCCCCATATTGCCGACCTCGGCCATACCGGGATAACCCTTCGGCCCACAGTTCTTCATGACCATGATGCAGGTTTCGTCGATGTCGAGGTTATCGTCGTTGATCTTGGCCTTGTAGTCGTCGATGTCCTCGAAGACAACAGCCCTGCCCTTGTGCACCAGCAGATGCGGCGAAGCCGCCGAAGGCTTCAACACCGCGCCCTTCGGCGCGAGGTTGCCACGCAGCACGACGATGCCGCCCGAAGCTGTCAGCGCCTTTTCGGCCGGCAGGATAACGTCTTCGTTCCAGTTGACGACGTCCTTGACCTCGTCCCAGACGGTTTCGCCGGATACCGTCAGCGCATCCTTGTGCAGGAGGCCCGCCTCGCCGAGGCGCTTCAGCACCACCGGCAGGCCGCCGGCATAGAAGAACTCCTCCATCAGGTACTTGCCCGACGGCATCAGGTTGACGATGGTCGGGACATCACGGCCGCAGCGGTCCCAGTCATCAAGCGAAAGATCGATGCCGACACGGCCGGCGATGGCGAGCAGGTGGATGACGGCATTGGTCGATCCACCGATGGCCGCGTTGGTGCGGATGGCATTCTCGAAGGCTTGCTTCGTCATGATCTCGGAGGGCTTCAGGTCGTCCTTGACCATCTGCACGATACGCCGGCCGGTCAGCTGCGCCATGACCTTGCGGCGGGAATCGACACCCGGGATCGCAGCATTGCCGGAGAGCGCCATGCCGAGCGCCTCGGCCATGGAAGCCATGGTGGAGGCGGTGCCCATGGTGTTGCAGGTGCCGGACGAACGGCTCATCGAGGCTTCCGCCTCGAGAAATTCGGCCTGCGTCATCTCGCCGGCCTTCACCATTTCGGAAAACTTCCACAGATGCGTGCCCGATCCGACGCGTTCACCACGGAAATAGCCGTTCAGCATCGGTCCGCCTGTGACGACGATCGAGGGCAGGTCGCAGGAGGCCGCCCCCATGATAAGCGATGGCGTGGTCTTGTCGCAGCCGACCAACAATACGCAGCCATCCATCGGCTGGCCGCGGATCGCCTCTTCCACCGCCAGCGCAGCAAGATTGCGGTACATCATCGCGGTCGGACGGAAAGTGTTTTCGGATGCCGAGAACACCGGCACCTCAAGCGGGAAGCCGCCGGCCTCCCATACGCCCGCCTTCACCTTCTCGGCGAGCTCTCTGAGATGACCGTTGCACGGGGTCATGTCCGACCAGGTGTTGAGGATGCCGATCACCGGCCGGCCGTCGAACAGGTCGTGCGGATAACCCTGGTTCTTAAGCCAGCCGCGGTGATAAATCACGTCGCGGCTCGTACCGCCGTACCATTCCTGCGACCTCAGCCTGCGCGGCCATTCCGCTTTCTTTTTCATCGTCTCTATCCTTCAGGATATCGCCGGACCGCCCCGTACGGCCCGGGTTATCGCACTTGTCTCAAGCCAGGGTGTAGGCGGTCTTGACGGTTGTGTAGAATTCGGCGGCGTACTTGCCCTGTTCGCGCGGGCCGTAGGACGAGCCCTTGCGGCCGCCGAACGGCACGTGGAAATCGACGCCTGCCGTCGGCAAGTTGACCATCACCATGCCGGCCTCGGAATTGCGCTTGAAGTGCGTGGCATGCTTCAGGCTGGTCGTGGCGATGCCGGCAGAAAGGCCGAACGGCGTGTCGTTGGCAACGGCAAGCGCCTCGTCGTAATCCTTCGCCCGGATTACCGAGACCACAGGTCCGAAGATCTCCTCGCGCGAAATGCGCATCTGGTTGGTCGCTTCGGTGAACAGCGTCGGCTGCAGGTAGAAGCCGGGCGTGTCGCGCGAGATCACCTCGCCGCCGAAGGCGAGCTTGGCGCCTTCCGACTTGCCGATCTCGAT
>NZ_VSZV01000081.1:0-3074 GCF_008919455.1 Rhizobium sp. PEPV16 | reverse complement strand
AGATGCGCCATGCGGCACTCTCCCAGTTTCCGGCCTTCAAACCCGTCATATCAATGCTCGAGGACCGGCCAGCGCTGGAAGCGGCTGTTCTGGCGGCCAAGCCCGACATCCTGATTCACCTCGCCGCACAGGCCGGCGTGCGCTACAGCCTGGAAAATCCCGAGGCCTATCTTCGTTCGAACGTCGAAGGCTCGTGGAATATCATGGAAATCGCGCGGCGCGTCGAAATCCGCCATCTGATGCTGGCCTCGACATCATCGATCTATGGCGCCAATGCAACCGTCCCCTTTCGCGAGACCGATCGCGCCGACGAGCCGCTGACCATCTATGCGGCGACGAAGAAATCGATGGAACTGATGGCGCACAGTTATGCCCATCTTCACAAGATTCCGACCACGGCCTTTCGCTTTTTCACCGTTTATGGCCCGTGGGGCCGCCCTGACATGGCGCTGTTCAAATTCACCAAGAACATGCTCGAAGGCCAGCCGATCGAGATCTACGGCGAAGGCAATATGAGCCGTGACTTCACCTATATAGACGATCTCATTGAGGCGATTGTCAGGCTATCGGCGGTCGTCCCGTCCGAGGGAAATCGCCTCGAAAACACGGCTGTCGAAACGCTCTCGCGCCAGGCGCCCTTTCGCGTCGTCAATATTGGCGGCGGCCAGCCGGTCAGCCTGATGGATTTCGTCGAAACGGTGGAAAAGGCGCTCGGCCGTCCTGCCATCCGCAAGATGCTGGCGATGCAGAAAGGTGATGTGCCGCGTACCTTCGCGGCCCCCGATCTGCTCGTCGCGCTGACGGGCTACAAGCCGGATACGACCCTGGAGATCGGCGTCAAGGCCTTCGTCGACTGGTATCTCGATGTGCGCGGCGAACTCGACGCCTAGCGGATGTCGCGCAAAAGTGCGTAATGGTTTTGCGACAACGACATGCGACGCGCTTTAGGTGCGGATGATCTTAGGCCCTGATCGACCTAAGATCTGGCTAGGTATCAGCGAAGAAACGTAACCGCCTGCACGGCCTCGACCGCTGTCGAAAACACGTAACCGACGACAACGGTCAGGCTCTGCGAATAGGTCTTGAGCCGATAGCCCTCGCCCTCGACCGCAGCCGGGCTGCGCAGGACGAAAGGAACGCCTGGGCGCACGAAACCGGCGCGAGTCGTCAACGGAACTTCGGGCGCATGGCCGATGGCGGAGGTGTACATCAGGTCGCGGGCAAGGCTGGCGGGGCCGACGGCGAATGCCGGCTCGGCAGCGGCAGTGATGGTCAGGGTCAAGGCGATGGCGGCAAGAGTTCTGTGCATGTTGAAGTCCCCGTTTGCGGATCAGCGGGCGTTCGGTTTGCCCGGCTCCAAACGATCGACGCGTCTGTCCACGCTTCGGTCGCTTTCATGAGACCACTCTACACATCAGTATTTTCAGGGCTTTTAAGCAGATCGGTCAAATTTTACGAAATTTGACTTTCTGTCCGGAAGGCTCGCGAGCGCATAGCAAAAACATTCGCTGGCCCGATGTCGAGAACGCAACATCGGCCAATTGTACCGCTGACCTGGACGCTGCATCGCAGTTTATAGAATGCGATCCAGCTTCTTGTTAATGTGCAGGTTCGGCATCAATCCCGCGCTTTGCGCGGCATGATAGGATTCTCGCGCCGCATCGAACGAGATCGACCACATGATGGCGCTGAGCAGCAGCGCGATAATATAAATCTGAATACGCATCGAACCGGCGATACGGAAAGAGCAAGGCAGTTTTGTGTCAAAACAGTGCCGCAGGGATCACGAAAAAGTGGCGGCTTTTTTGTTTTGCGGCCGGTCGGCACCAGACATATTAGTGTCGTGAAAATTAGCGATATTATACCGCTACCTGTTAGCAGCCGACCCCAAGGCTTGGTTCCTCTTCCCACCCCGAGAACCCTGAGAGACCCGTTCCCACGGGTCTCTTTGCCTTGTCGAACGCTGAACGGCACATATCGATCCCCCATCAGGCCACGCATCCAGCCATGAGCGATCTCACGTTCTTGCCTTGCCTCAGTAAAGGCATCGGTCGATAACATCTACTTTCGAAATATATCAATCGATTGACTTATTTGTCCATCGGCGTTATAAACCCGTCATGACTCAGGAACGCGATAACCAACCTTCACCAGCCTCTGCCCGCGCCGAGATCGCGCGCCAGAAGATGCTGACCGCCGCTCTCGACGTCTTCGGCCGCTATGGTTTCGATGGCGCCTCGACGCGACAGCTGACCGAAGCGGCCGGCGTCAACCTGCAGGCAATCCCCTATTATTTCGGCAGCAAGGAAGGTCTCTACATCGCCACCGCCGAATATCTGATGATGCAGATCAATACGCATGTCGGTGACATGAGGGCGCACGTCGGCGCGCATCTGCTGGCGCTCGATGCTGCAGGCAAACCGCTTGGTGAAGCGGAGGCTCGCCATTTCCTGACCGAGATTTTGCAGACCATGGTGACGCTGTTCGTCGGCAAGGAGTCCGAATCCTGGGCGCGCTTCCTGATCCGCGAGCAGATGGAGCCGACAGAAGCCTTCACACGGGTCTATCAGGGCCTCATGCGGCCGATGATTGAGATGAGCCGGCGGCTGATCGGCGCCATCCTTCATGAGGATCCCGCCTCGGAACATGTGCGCCTGCGCACCTTCACCCTTCTCGGCAGCATCCTCGTCTTTCGCGTCGCCCATGCAGCCGTGCTCGCCCAGATGGAGTGGGAGGGCGTCGGCCCGGAACAGGTGGAAACCGTGCGCGGCCTCGCCGCAGAGCTGGTCGATGCCATCGGCGCATCGAAAGGAAGTGCCGCATGAAACGCATCTTTCCCATAGCCATCCTTCTTCTCGTGGCGGCGGGTGCCGCCGCCTGGTGGTACGGCCTGCCCGAAAAGCTCGGCTGGTTGCCTGAGGCCCGCCGCGAGTTCGTCCTTTACGGCAATGTCGATATCCGCCAGGTCTCGCTCGGTTTCCGTGTCAGCGGCCGTCTCGCCGAACTCCATGCCGACGAAGGCGACGTCATCAAGAGCGGAGACGTTCTCGCAAATCTCGATGCAGCACCCTATG
>NZ_VSZV01000211.1:6062-13577 GCF_008919455.1 Rhizobium sp. PEPV16 | reverse complement strand
TCGACTCGGAGAAGCTGCTGGAGCTGCTGAGCCGCATCGATATTCCGCGCCCGGCCGCCCATACCGACGGGCAGCGCGGGATGGTGGTGAACGTCGCCTCGCCGGAGCTGCTGGATGCTGCCGTGCGACTGCTGCGCTTGCTTGATCGTCCAAACGACATTGCGGCGATGGCGCCGCTGATCGAGCAGGAAATCCTCTATCGGGTGCTGACCGGGCCGGCCGGCGCGCGGCTGATTAACATTGCCACTGCAGACAGCCACAGCAACAGGATCGCGCGCGCCGTCGCATGGCTGAAGGAGAATTTCGCGCGACCACTGCGCATCGAGGACCTTGCCGACCGCGTCAGCATGAGCGTGTCGTCCTTCCATCATCACTTCAAGTCGGTAACGGCGATGACACCGGTGCAGTATCAGAAGCAGCTTCGCCTGCACGAGGCGCGCCGTCTGATGCTTGTGGAGCGCCTCGATGCGGGCACGGCCGGCCATCGCGTCGGCTATCAGAGCCCGTCGCAGTTCAGCCGCGAGTACAGCCGCCTCTACGGCGCTTCACCGGCCCGCGATGTCGACGGCGCCCGCGATGCCATGGCGGCGGAATAGACGTGCCAAGCGCGGTGCGATCGTTAAAGGATTGTTTGACGTTTCCGGCTAGTCTTGCGGCAGATATCAAGCAGGCCCAGATGTCCGCATGACGCAAGCACCGTTTCTCTCCATCGTCGCTCCTTGTCACAACGAGGAAGAGGGCTTGCGCGAATTCTGCCGCCGCGCCGCCGCTGCCGCGTATAGTGTTGCCGGCGATGGCTTCGAGCTCATTCTCGTCGATGACGGCTCGTCCGACCGCACGTGGGAGATCATCTCCGATCTGGCGGCCGATGTTCCGCAGCTACTCGGCGTTCGTCTTCTGCGCAATCACGGCCACCAGCTGGCATCTACGGCGGGTCTTGCCGCGTCGCGGGGAGAGCGCGTGCTTTTGATCGACGCCGATCTTCAGGATCCGCCCGAGCTGCTTTTGATGATGATGCCAATCATGGAGCGCGGCGCCGATGTCGTGTATGGCCAGCGTACGCGCCGCCAGGGCGAAACCTGGTTCAAGCTCGCCTCCGCTTCACTTTTCTATCGCGCCCTGTCCAAACTCGCTTCCGTGACCATCCCGCGCGACACCGGAGATTTCCGACTGATGCGCCGGCGCGTCGTCGATATCCTGCTGGCGATGCCGGAGCGCGATCGCTTCATCCGCGGCATGGTCAGCTGGATCGGCGGCAGGCAGGTGGCGCTGCCTTACGAGCGCGACGCCCGTTTTGCCGGCACGACGAAATATCCGCTGCGCAAGATGATCAATTTTGCGCTGGATGCGATCACCAGCTTTTCAACGACGCCGCTGCGTATAGCCACATGGCTTGGCATGATGAGCGCCGGTGTCGCGATCGCGTTGCTCGTCTATACCTTCGTTCGCTGGCTGCAGGGCGAGACGGTCACCGGTTGGTCGTCGATTATGGCCGCGGTCAGCGCCTTCAGCGCCATCCAGCTGATCTGCATCGGCATCATCGGCGAGTATCTCGGCCGTCTGGTACAGGAGAGCAAGAGGCGACCGATATTCATGATCGAGACGATCGTGCGCGGCAGCGAACACGCCGAGCTGTCGACCGCTTTTTCGGAGATGAGCGCCAGCGATAAACGCGCCGCGCTGGATGCGGCCTTTGCATCCGAAGAGCCGCCGCGCTCGCACAAGAACAGCCGGATCGGATAATGGACCGGATGGCCGCGCCTGCTGTGGCCACAGCCGGGCCTGAGGAATCGATCGCCAGGCAGGATTCCACCGTTGCGATCGTCGCATTCGTCGGACTTGTGGCGGCTCTGGTCCTCCTGTTTCCCTTTCCGCCGGTTCTCGATTATGCCAATCACTACGCCCGTATCTGGCTCCTTTCGGGCGGGATCGGCGAGCAGCCGTTTCCTGAGATCTATGCCGTCGATTGGAACCGCACCTTCACCAATGTCGGGATCGATGTTCTAGCCACCTGGCTGGGGCCGCTTGTCGGCGCAGACAGGCTGGCGCGGGCTTTGCTTTTCCTGGCGATCGTGCTGCCGCCGCTAGGGGGAATCGGCCTGCACCGCGCGCTTTTCGGCGGCCGGCACCATTGGCAGACCGCCATGCTGTCGCTCGGCTGGTGCGCCACCATGATCGGCGGCTTCATCAACTTCCAGATCGGCCTCGGCATGGCCTTGTTCTTCGCCTGCGTCGATCTGCGGCTGCAGCGCAGAAATCCCGCCCTGGTTTTTGCCTGGCGGCTTGCCGCCGCGCTGCTGCTGACGGTGATGCATCTCTTCGCGCTTGGCTTTTATATGGCGATCGTCTGCGGCCTCGAATTTTCCTGGCGCATCGATATAGTGCGATCGAAGGCGGCTCTGATGAGGCTCGCCGGCCGTTTGGCGCTGGCGCTCGGCGCCTGCGTCCTGCCGCCGCTCGCGCGCTATCTCCATACGGCGGCTTTGCCCAATGCCGGCGGCAACGGTCTTGGCCTTGCCTGGAACGACGGTATCGTCCTGATCGTCCTTAATCTGTTCTCCGCCATCACGACCTATGTCCCGGTGGTGGATGTCGTGCTGGTTCTGCCGCTGATCCTCATCTGCACGCGTGCCGTCCGCGCGGGCGATATTCGCCTGCATGCTGGGCTTGCCGTTGCCGCCTGCGGCCTGCTGCTGCTCTCCTGTGTTTCGCCTCGCCACATGCTCGGCACCGGATGGATCAGTTGGCGCTTTCCGATCATGACGGCGCTCGTCGCCATGGCGATGGTGTGCCCCTTCGCCAATCTGACGCGCCGGCAGGCGATGCTGCTGGCGCTCATCATCAATCTCGCGGTCTTCGGCCGCACCGGCTGGGTCGGCTGGAACTGGTGGCTGGCACAGAAGGATGTTGCCGCCGTCGAGACTGTGCTTAAAAAGGTGCCGGCCGGCGCAGCCGTGCTGCCTCTGGGCCATGAACCTGAGACAGTGAGCGGTCTTGCTCACTCCAACCGGCATTTTGCCTGGGGGTTGGATACTTTCCGGCACCTGCCGACACTCGCCGTGCCCTTGTCGCATGCTTTCGTGCCGACGCTCTTCACGGCAAAAGGCAAGCAGCCGTTATCCGTTCTGTCGTCATGGTCTGAGATCGCGGTTCCCGAGGGCAATCTGCTGTCGACCGGCGTGCTTTCATGCCCGGCAATGATGCAGGAATATAGAAACTTTACGCCTTATCTGTCGGATTGGCGTAGGCGTTTCGATTTCGTCCTCGTCGCCAATGCCGATATCCCCGACCGCTATGTCGGCACCTTGATGCCGGCGGGCCTGATGCTGGTCGAAGATGCGGGTTTCGCGAAGCTATACGCGATCGAGAAGACGATGCCGGCGGAGCCTCTGTCGATCCCCGCGGGTTGCATGAGGGCGTCATAGACTGCGGCTCTTCGCGGATCAGCCGGGAAATTTCAGCGCCTTGTCGGCACGGCACTTGGCAAGCGGAAGCTGAAATCCTCAGCACTCTTGTAGACGTCGCTGTCGGACTGCGCGAGTGCGCTTGAGCCGCCAAGGAGGATTGCTCCGAGCAGGAGAAGAGCTGCTGAAAGGCGTGACATCGGAGCCTCCGGGCAAGTGGTATAGCGCGACATTATGCGATCACCGAGGATTCGCGCCTATCCAATTCTGGTGTTTCATCGCGGTTTCCCGTATTAAAAAAATCTATCCAGGCTTCTTGACGACCTGATCGGTTTATCGCATAAACCTCACGAACCGTACCGTACGGTACGTATATGGGAGCCATGACCGTGTCCGTCGATACCGCAGAGCCGAGCGAATTTTCGCCGCGCCAGAACGCCGTTCTGGAGCAGGCGCTGCAGTTGCTTGTCGATGGCGGCGAGAAGGCGCTGACGACCTCGGGTGTGGCGCGAGCCGCCAATTGCTCGAAGGAAAGCCTCTACAAGTGGTTCGGCGATCGCGACGGGCTGCTGTCGGCGATGATCGCCTATCAGGCCAGCAAGGTGCGCACCTTCGAGCGCAACGGCGAGCGGCTGACGGCGGCGAGCCTGCACGACCATGTCGTCATTTTTGCGCGTGACTTGCTGGAGGTGCTTGCCGGCGACGTCTCGCTGGCGCTCAACCGGCTGGCGATCGGGCAGTCGAACCGCGACGGCTCGAAACTCGGCAAACTGCTGCTCGAGCGCGGCCGTCGCCAGATCGACCGGCGCGCCATGGCGCTGATCGATGCCGGCAAAAGGGCAGGGCTCCTGCGTTTTGCCGATGCCGACGAGGCTTATCACACGCTTTACGGCCTTGTTGTCTCCGACCTGCATGTGCGCATGCTGCTCGGCGAACCAGGCCTCAAGGATACCGCACGCCAGGCGGAGAGGGCGGTCACCGCCTTCCTCAGGCTTTATGGCACGGACAAGGTTCTGGCGGAGATGCCGGTTCTCGGCTGATTCCGCTTTAATGACAGTCAACAAGACAAGCAAAGGGAAGGAACTTCAAATGCGCGTCTACTACGATCGTGATGCCGATCTCAACCTCATCAAGGCCAAGAAGGTCGCCGTCATCGGCTATGGTTCGCAGGGCCGTGCCCATGCGCTGAACCTCAAGGACAGCGGCGCCCAGAACGTCGTCATCGCACTCAAGGCCGGTTCGCCGACCGTCAAGAAGGCCGAAGCCGATGGCTTCAAGGTCATGACGGTTGCCGAAGCTGCCGCCTGGGCCGACCTGATGATGATGGCGACCCCGGACGAACTGCAGGCCGACATCTACAAGGCCGACATCGCCGGCAACATCCGCGATGGCGCAGCCATCGCCTTCGCTCACGGCCTCAACGTTCACTTCGGCCTCATCGAGCCGAAGGCTTCGGTCGACGTCGTCATGATCGCACCGAAGGGCCCGGGCCACACGGTTCGCGGCGAATACCAGAAGGGCGGCGGCGTTCCCTGCCTCGTTGCCGTTCACCAGAACGCTTCCGGCAATGCGCTTGAACTCGCTCTCTCCTACGCCTGCGGCGTCGGCGGCGGCCGTTCGGGCATCATCGAAACCAACTTCCGCGAAGAGTGCGAAACCGACCTCTTCGGCGAACAGGTCGTTCTCTGCGGCGGTCTCGTCGAACTCATCCGCGCCGGTTTCGAAACGCTCACCGAAGCCGGTTACGCGCCTGAGATGGCCTATTTCGAGTGCCTGCACGAAGTGAAGCTCATCGTCGACCTGATCTATGAAGGCGGCATCGCCAACATGAACTACTCGATCTCCAACACGGCCGAGTGGGGCGAATATGTCTCCGGTCCGCGCATCATCACTGCCGAGACCAAGGCCGAAATGAAGCGCGTCCTCAAGGACATCCAGACCGGCAAGTTCACGTCCGATTGGATGCAGGAATACCGCGCCGGCGGCTCGCGCTTCAAGGGCATCCGCCGCCTGAACGACAGCCATCCGATCGAAGAAGTCGGCGCCAAGCTGCGCGGCATGATGCCCTGGATCGGCAAGAACAAACTGGTCGACAAGTCGGTCAACTAAGCGATTTTCCGCGCCGCATCGAACCTGGTTCATGCGGCGCGCTTTGCGAGGCGGCTAGGCTTGATGCCTCTCTGCGACACGAGAGGCCTCCCTGGATCGTGGCATGGCCAAGCATCTGGTGGACCTGAGGGGTCGCAGACCCGGCATAGGGACCGGTCAAGGCGCGCTCGAAAGCCTCATTCGTGTCGGAGAGCTCATCGAGCGATCCATTGTCTCATCTTCATGACGCAGGAATCATAGGGCGGAGGCAACGTGCCGACTACGGCAATGTCTGGTCTTGGCCTTCATTGAGCCGTGTCGCTGCTGCCTGAGAGAGAACAGCATCCCCAAGACGTTTCTGTCGCAAAACCGTAATATCGCGCCTTTAGGTTTAGAATGGATCTAAAACAAGACAATTTGACACCAGTTTTAAACCGTGGAGGTATTGGATGAACGAGCATCTTTCCCAGAGGATTTTCCCGACGACTCAGCTCGAAGACGCGGATGGTGACGGCCACAACACCAGCGCCAATCCGACGATGGGTGAAATCATCGGCAAGCGTTTTTCACGCCGCAATTTTCTGCAGGGCTCACTTGCCGTTTCCGCCATTGCAGCCACGGTAAGCCCGATCGCGCTGATGAGCGCGGACGAGGCGCGCGCTGCAGACAATAAGGGCTCTGCCTTCAACTTCTCCGAAGTGGAGGCCGGCGTCGATGACAAGCATCATATCGCTGAAGGTTATGATGCCGATATTCTGCTGCGCTGGGGCGATGCGGTGCTGCCGGGTGCCCCGCAATTCGATCCGGCGAAGCAGACGGCCGATGCACAGAGCAAGCAGTTCGGCTACAACAACGATTATGTCGGCTTCATTCCGCTCGAAGGATCCAGCGAGCACGGCCTGCTCGTCGTCAATCATGAATACACGAACCCGCACCTGATGTTCCCCGGCCTCGTCCAGGTGGTCGACGGCAAGATCAAGCAGGGCGCGCTCAGCAAGGAACAGGTGGATGTCGAGATGGCGGCCCATGGCGGCACCATCGTCGAGATCCGCAAGACGGGTGGCAAGTGGCAGGTCGTCACCGACGGCAAGTACAATCGCCGCATCACCGCCAACACAGCGATGGAAATCACCGGCCCCGCCGCCGGAAACGACCGCTTGAAGACCAGTGCCGACGCGACCGGCACCCGCTCCATCGGCACGATCAACAACTGCGCCGGCGGCGTCACGCCCTGGGGCACCTACATCATGGCGGAAGAGAATTTTCACGGCTATTTCTCCGGCGCGCTGCCGGAAGGTCATAAGGAAGCCCCGAACTATAAGCGTTACGGCGTTCCGGAAGGCGCCTACGAGTGGGCCAATTTCTACGACCGCTTCGATCTTTCCAAAGAGCCGAACGAGCCGAACCGTTTCGGCTGGATCGTCGAAGTCGACGTCATGGACCCGGCGTCGGTGCCGAAGAAGCGAACCGCGCTCGGCCGCACCAAACACGAGGGCGCCGAGTCGATCGTCGCCAAGAACGGCAAAGTCGTCTTCTATCTCGGCGACGACGAGCGCTTCGACTATGTCTACAAGTTCGTGACATCAGCAGCGTTCAGCCTGAATGATCGCGCCGCCAATATGAACCTGCTCGACAGCGGCACGCTCCATGTCGCCAAGTTCAATGAGGACGGCACCATGCAGTGGCTGCCGCTGGTCTTTGGCCAAGGCCCGCTGACGGCAGAAAACGGCTTCACCAGCCAGGCCGATGTGCTGATCGAATGTCGTCGCGCCGGTGACGCGCTCGGCGCCACCAAGATGGACCGCCCGGAAGACGTCCAGCCGAACAGCGTCAACGGCAAGGTCTATGTCATGCTGACCAACAACACCCGCCGCAAGGCCGACCAGGTGGATGCCGCAAATCCGCGCGCGGAAAACGCCTTCGGCCACATCATCGAGATCTCTGAAAACGACGGCGATTTCACTGCCACATCGGGCAAGTGGGAAGTGCTCCTGAAGTGCGGCGATCCCTCGGTTGCGGCCGT
>NZ_VSZV01000211.1:0-6045 GCF_008919455.1 Rhizobium sp. PEPV16 | reverse complement strand
GGGTTTCGACCGACGGCAACAACAACAAGGCCACCGGCCGCACCGACGGTCTGTGGGCCGTCGATACGGAAGGGGCGGCGCGCGCCACCTCGAAACTGTTCTTCCGCGTGCCGGTCGGCGCCGAAATGTGCGGCCCGCTCTTCACACCGGATGACGAAACCGCCTTCGTCGCTGTGCAGCATCCTGGCGATGGCGGCGAGGACTGGCCAGGCCATGGCCGCCCGTCCTATTACGAGGATCTTTCGACCCGCTGGCCGGACTTCAAGCCCGACATGCCAGTGCGGCCTGCGGTCGTCGCCATCACCAAGGTTGGCGGCGGCAAGATTGCGGTCTGATGACAGGAACGCGGAGGCTGCCACCTCGCTGTAAATGCCCCTCTGGCGGCCGGGGATGAGCCCATCTTCCGGCCGCCTGTCGCCGCACCCGTATGTGCGTTATGCAGCTCTCATTTTGAGCACGGGCGTGGCCGTCGTATCGGTGGGGAAACTTAAGGCCATCCCGACGCATTGAGAAGTAGCCTGCTATGGATGCAGGGTTTCTTGAAGCACGGTTTGGATTCCAGATAGCAGCCGCAAAATTGATGGGCAAAAGCGAGGCATAGACCGATCTCCGTCAACTGCAGAGAAATCCGCCTCTGCGAATAAGATCATGATCTCAATCGGGAATGGACGCTCAACCCGGAAAGCAGTCAGCCTCTACCGATGCGCCATCACCGTGATCCACCGCGTCGGCTTACCGTCATAACCGCCGCCGTCGTTTTCCTCGATGGCGATGTCACGCCAGCCGCCTTTTGCCAGAAGCGCCGACAGTCCGTCGGCGGAGGGATAGTTGTAATAACGCCCGAAGCCGTCATAGCCTTCCGCTTCCCCGGCCTTGAAGCTTGCGTGAAGGAGGCCGCCGGGCCTCAGGGCGCGGCGGACACGGGCGAAGACGTTGGGCAGTTCAAGCCTGGGAACATGGAGAAGGCTCGCATGCGCCCAGACGCCGTCGAAGGCGCTGTCGGCGTCGAGCTCCTGGAACAGCATGACCCTGACCGGCCTGCCGATCAACGCCTCCGCTTGTCTTGCAAGCTCGGTCGAGCCATCCGTCGGCGTCACGTCGAAACCCTGCGACAGCATGTAGGCGCTGTCCTGCCCACCGCCGCAGCCGAGTTCGAGGATTGCCGCACCCGGCGCAAGCCCGGCGAGGAAGGCATCGAGCTGCTTCGGCAAGCTGCGCACCCGCTTGGCGTATGTCTCGGCATTTTCCTCATAGAAGGCGGAGGTGCGGTCAAGAGGCATGCTGTTCGGCCGATCGCGGGCGTCGATTGGATTGGAGATGTCTTTCAGGAAGCCGGTCGGCGTCGATGATGTCAATGACGACAATCCCTTCCGACGTCACCCGGTAGAAGGCGACGTGGCGCATGTGAAGGAGGCGGCGAAGGCCCGCGCCGAGTTCGTCGCACTCTTCTCCCATGGAGGGAGCATGCGAAAGAAGCACGAAAATCCTGTCCCAGTCGAGAAGATAGGCGTCTGCCTGCGCCTCGCCGAAATTGAGGCAAGCATATTCGTCGATGCCTGATAGCACGGAGTACGCGGTTTGGGTCAGCCTATAGGTGGTTGTCACGCAGCTTTGCCTTCGTTTCCGATAGGATGTCGGGAATGCGTCGCTCGCTCGGGCCGCTTTCCTCAGCCTGTCTCAGAATGTTGCGCAGTTCTTCGTCGTCAAGCTTATGATGGAGCTGATCCTTCAGAACAAGCTCCGCCAGGAATGCGTCGGCACTGCTGTATCTACCGCTTGCGACACGGTTTTCGACGTATTCCGCCAGATTATCCGGAAGCGAGATCGTCATTTTCGCCATTGGATTCGGTGCCGCCTGCACATGCCGGTTATCAGCCATTCCAGATGCCAGATTATCATTTCCCAGTTTGTGATAGAAGCGTTGTGCGGCGCCGTCGAGGGCTTGGGTCACATGCGGATCAGTCTTTTTTATCGATATAGATGACGCGTTCGAGATCCTTGAAATGGGCGTCGCAGGTCAGGATATCGGCATCGTGGCACTCCGCGGTCGCATAAATGATCGCATCGGCGGTGGCGAGTTTATGGGCTGCCGATATTTCGGCAGCCCGGCGGGCAAGCGTCGTGTCGAGAGAAACAACCATGCATGTCGCGGTATAGGCGATGAAGCTGTCGACGGCTTCCTCGTCCTTTTCTCGTGCCAGCCATTTGGAAAGCTCGAGCTGCACGATCGTCGGAACGATGCATTGATCGCGTTCCGGGATTTCGGCCTGCAGCCGGGTTCCGGCAGCACTTTTCGTCAGCCATTCTATCCATGCGGAACTGTCGATCACGCGCATCAGAAACGGTCGTTCCGGTCGCGGTAATTTTTCTTGTCTGCGCCTTCGGCAATGCCGCGAAGATCGGCAAGCGTCGGGACCGGCATCAGCAATACGCCTTTGCCTTTGGGTATGAACACGAATTCCTGTCCCGCTGACCAGTGCTGTTGTTCGCGCACTTCCTTGGGAATGGAGATCTGGAATTTTGTAGAGAGGGTTGCAGTTGCCATTCTTACCTTTCCTTTATCGATTAGTGGATAGTAAGAATTCGTTGGGCGTCGGTCAATGGCGAGCCGTTTTGGCATTGGTGCTATTTCGGTCGCCAAATGGGAAGTTGACGACGGTTTTTCCCCGCTGACTCGGCCAAAAAACCGGGCGGCGCCCGGTTTCGAAAGAGATCCGCGGATTGCTTAATGGCTGTCGGCTCGAAGAACATCATAGAGTATCGTGCAGATCGAAACGAACTTGGACGCGGGCGGAATAGATCGCGCCAGCCCGGCGGCTTTGCGGGCGAGGCGCAGGGCGGCACCCACCAAGTCGGTGTTGACGCCGCCGTTGCGTGACGCGTCCGCAGTTCAAGCCGGGATAAGGCGCGTCCAGCCGCGCTCATCGTTGGTTACGCCCTTCTGCAGACTGACGAGTTGCTGGCGCAGTTCGCTGGTCAACTTGCCGGTCTGTCCGTCTCCGACCAGAAACTCGCCGCCGGCATGTCGAACCAGGCCGATGCCCGCCAGGACCGCGGCAGTGCCGCAAGCGAAGGCTTCGACGAGCTTGCCGCTGGTTGCGTCCTGCCGCCACTCTTCGAAGGAGTACGGACGCTGCTCGACGCGCAAGCCCTTTTCTTCGGCGAGTACGATCACGGAGGCCCGGGTGATGCCCGGCAGGATCGTGCCGCCAAGGGGCGGGGTCACCATCGATCCATCGTTCATCACGAAGAAGACGTTCATGCCGCCGAGTTCTTCGACCCAGCGATGCTCTGCGGCGTCCAGGAAGACGACCTGATCGCAATCCTGCTTCGCTGCTTCGGCTTGCGCCACGAGGCTGGCTGCGTAGTTTCCGCCGCATTTTGCAGCACCAGTGCCGCCGGCGGCAGCACGGGTGTATTCGGTCTCGACCCATAGGGAGACCGCCTTCGCTCCGCCTTTGAAGTAGGCGCCGACCGGAGAGGCGATGATGCAGAAGACATACTCCTGAGCCGGACGAACGCCGAGAAACGCCTCGTTGGCGAACATGAAGGGGCGAAGGTAAAGACTGGCGTCGCCAGATGGAATCCAGGCCTTGTCAACGCGGACCAGTTCTTCGACCGCCTTCAAGAAGAGTTCTTCGGGCACAGGAGGCATCGCCATGCGGGTCGCCGACTGCGCGAAGCGGCGGGCGTTCTCTTCGGGCCGAAAGAGCAGAATCCGGCCATCGTCTGCCTTGTAGGCTTTCATGCCTTCGAAAATTTCCTGAGCGTAGTGCAGCACGGCGCTCGCAGGATCGAGCTCCAGAGGACGCCTCGGCGTAACCTTCGCATCATGCCAGCCCTTGTCGGCAGTCCATCGTACCAGGACCATATGATCCGTGAAGACCTTACCGAAGCCGGGCGTCTCCAATGCCTGGATGCGGTCGGCATCGGAGACGGGAGACTTGTGGAGTTCGATTTTGATTTCAGGAGAGGTCGTCGTCGCGGTCATTGCTGGCACCTTGATAGTACATTGAATAGTGGCGGCGACACTACTGCCGCCGGGCTGGTCTTGGAAAGGTCTGAATCGGCCGGTTTCGGCTTTGATCAGCGGAATAATCGCTCAATGGGGCTGACGTCGAGCAGCAAATTCCGGATCGAGCGCCTTCCATATTGGCTGGCGTCTACACTTGTCACCATGACAAGAAAATAGGTCAGTATTATTGACATAATTTCCGCCACATGGTTTGTCGGCGATATAGAAAATATGAGGAAACCCCATGCTGAACTGGGACACCATGTTTGCGTCACGCTCGTCGCGCATGCGCGCATCAGAGATCCGCGAGCTCTTGAAGCTTCTCGACCGGCCCGATATCATCTCCTTCGCTGGCGGCATTCCGGATCCGGCGCTCTTTCCCGATCAGGAATTCAAGCAGGCCTATGCCGATATCTTCGACGGCGCCGCCGTCAACGCGGCGCTGCAATATTCGGTCAGTGAAGGCTACAAGCCGCTGCGCGAATGGCTGGTCGGGCAGATGGCGGGTCTCGGCATTCCTTGCGAACTCGACAATGTCTTCATTGTGTCCGGTTCGCAGCAGGGCCTCGATTATCTCGGCAAACTCTTCCTGTCGCCTGATGACACCGCGCTGGTGACGTGGCCGACCTATCTCGGCGCGCTGCAGGCCTTCAATGCCTATGAACCGGCCTATGACCAGCTGACACCGAACGGCAACCGGACGCCCGAGTCCTACCGCGCGGCCGCTTCCGCTGCCGGCGGCAAGGTGAAGTTCGCCTATCTTTCCACCGACTTCTCCAATCCGACCGGCGAAACCGTCGATCTTGACGGCCGCAAGAAGGTCCTGGCACTGGCAGAAGAGCTCGACATCGCCGTCATCGAGGATGCGGCCTACCAGTCGCTGCGTTACGACGGCGATCCGATCCCGCCGATCCTGGCGCTTGAAATCGCCGAGAAGGGCCATATCAACGATACGCGCACGATGTATTGCGGCAGCTTCTCGAAGACGCTGGCGCCCGGCCTTCGCGTCGGTTTCATCGTCGCCAATGCGCCCGTCATCCGCAAGCTGGTGCTGATGAAGCAGGCGGCCGACCTGCATTCTTCGACGATCAACCAGATGGCGATATCAGATGTCGCCGAGCGCGGCTTCGACGCGCAGGTCGCCAAGATCAAGGCCGCCTACAGCCAACGTCGCGACTGCATGCTGGCCGCCCTCGACAAATACATGCCTGAAGGCACCAGCTGGACGAAGCCGGAGGGCGGTATGTTCATCTGGATCACGCTGCCGGAGGGCATGGACGGCGCCAAGCTGCTGGCGAAATCGCTTGAGACCGCCAAGGTCGCCTTCGTGCCCGGCAAGGCGTTCTTCGCCGACGGTTCGGGCGCCAACACCTTCCGCCTCAGCTTCTCCTGCGCCAACGAGCAGATGATCGAGGATGGCATCGGCCGCCTGAGCGCGCTGATCTCGGCCGAGATCGGTAGCTGAGCGTGAGAGGTTGAGGAGAGGGCGTGCCGTGCGGCCCCCTCATCCGCCCTACGGGCACCTTCTCCCCGCTGGGGAGAAGAGGAAGCAAGCCGTAAGCTCTCGCTTCCATAACGAACGCTTTCGAGGAGGCGAGGAGTCGCCACGAATCTCTTCTCCCCAGCGGGGAGAAGGTGGCGGCAGCCGGTTGAGGGGGTGAGCGGCAGAGCCGCGAATGCACGGAGCGCAAGCGAAGGGCAGCATGTGGCATATGCCATGCAGCTCCATAGACTCCCCGTTTTGCAAAACAGCAGGCAGGGCGTCAATCAGAAGATCGTCGTCCAGCCTTCGTTCGCGGTCTCGCTCTTGCCGTAACCGACCCGATCGGCAACGGCGCCGTCGGCATTGCGCAGGATGATGTCGCCGCCCCGGTTGGCAAGCTGCGGGCCGCCGGTTGCGGCATCGAGCGCTATGGTGCGCAGCTCGCCTGCGTTAAGCGATCCCGACAGCGTCTGGGTCCTGCCGTTTTCGTCCTCCAGCTTCCAGCCTTCGAGCGATGCCTCCATATCGGAGCGGTTGATGATCGTCA
>NZ_VSZV01000173.1:2593-9738 GCF_008919455.1 Rhizobium sp. PEPV16 | reverse complement strand
ATGTTCATCTTGTCGGTCGACTTGTTCGACCGGGTGCGCTTGCCCTTGGTCGGCTTGCCCCACGGTGTCACCGGATGGCGACCACCGGAGGTGCGGCCTTCACCACCGCCGTGCGGATGGTCGACCGGGTTCATGACGACACCGCGGTTATGCGGACGCTTGCCGCGCCAAACGGTACGACCGGCCTTGCCGTCGTTGATGTTGGCGTGATCAGGGTTGGAGACCGCGCCGATCGAAGCAAGGCAGGAGCCATGAACGAGACGCTGTTCACCGGAGTTCAGGCGAAGGATCGCCATGCCCTGGTCGCGGCCGACGAGCTGTGCGTAGCCACCGGCGGAGCGAGCGATCTGACCACCCTTGCCCGGCTTCATTTCCACATTGTGGATGATGGAGCCGACCGGGATGAACTGCAGCGGCATGGTGTTGCCGGGCTTGACGTCGACAGCCTTCTCGGAAGCGATAACCTTGTCACCGGCAGCGAGGCGCTGAGGAGCGAGGATATAAGCCTTCTCGCCGTCAGCATAGTTCACCAGCGCGATGAAAGCCGTGCGGTTCGGATCGTATTCGATACGCTCGACCGTGCCTTCGACGTCGAATTTGCGACGCTTGAAGTCAATCAGACGATAGGTGCGCTTGTGACCGCCGCCGATGAAGCGGGCAGTGATGCGGCCGAGGTTGTTACGACCGCCGCTCTTGGTCAGACCTTCCGTCAGCGCCTTGACCGGCTTGCCCTTGTAGAGGGCCGAGCGGTCGACGATGACCAGCTGGCGCTGGCTCGGGGTGATCGGATTGAAAGTTTTCAATGCCATTTTCTTATACCTCAGAGACCGGTGGAGACGTCGATCGTCTGGCCTTCAGCCAGCGTCACAACAGCCTTCTTCACGTCCTTCTGCTTGCCGACGAAACCGCGGAACCGCTTGGTCTTGCCCTTGCGCAGCAGAGTGTTGACAGCCGTGACCTTGACGCCGAACAGCGCCTCGACCGCAGCCTTGATTTCCGGCTTCGTCGCCTGCTTGGCGACATTGAAAACAACCTGGTTGTTTTCGGATACCAGCGTGGACTTTTCGGTGATCGCCGGAGAGACGATCACATCGTAGTGGCGAAGATCGGTCACTTGAATCGCTCCTCTAGCGCTTCAACCGCAGCCTTGGAAAGCACGAGCTTGCCGCGGCGCACGATGTCATAAACGTTGATGCCCTGGATAGGCAGAACATCGATGTTCGGGATGTTCTGAGCTGCGAGCTTGAAGTTGCCATCAAGCTCTGCGCCGCCGATGAAGAGGGCGTTGGTCAGGCCGAGCGTCTCGAAAACGGACGCGAGCGACTTGGTCTTGGCTTCAGCGGCAACCAGGTTGTCGATGACGATGACGTCATCGGCCTTGATCTTGGCCGAAAGGGCGTGGCGAAGGCCGAGTGCACGGACCTTCTTCGGAAGATCGTGCTCGTGGCTGCGGACGACCGGGCCGTGAGCCTTGCCGCCGCCGCGGAACTGCGGAGCGCGAGCCGAATGGTGGCGGGCGCGGCCCGTACCCTTCTGCTTGTACATCTTGGCGCCGGTGCGCGAAACTTCCGCGCGGCCCTTAGCTTTGTGCGTGCCCTGCTGCTTCTTGGCAAGCTGCCAGCGGATGACGCGGGCGAGAATGTCTTCGCGGGGCTCGAGGCCGAAAATAGCGTCCGAAAGGGAAACCTTCCCGGCGTCTTTTCCCTCGAGGGTCTTGACGTTGAATTCCATTGATCTGGCTCCCTTACTTCGCGGCCGACTTGACGGCGTCGCGCACGATGATCCAAGCACCCTTGGAACCAGGAACAGCACCCTTGATCAGGATCAGACCACGATCTTCGTCGGTCGAAACCACTTCCAGGTTCTGCGTCGTGACGCGCGTCTGGCCCATGTGACCAGCCATCTTCTTGTTCTTGAAAACCTTGCCCGGATCCTGGCGCGAGCCGGTCGAACCGTGCGAACGGTGCGACACCGACACACCGTGCGTGGCACGCAGACCGCCGAAACCGTGGCGCTTCATGGCGCCGGCAAAACCCTTACCGATCGTCGTGCCCGTCACGTCGACGAGCTGACCGGCTGCAAAGTGACCCGCCTTGATCTCAGTGCCGACCTCGAGCAGTTGATCTTCCGACACGCGGAATTCCGTCAGCTTGGCCTTCGGCTCGACGTTGGCAATGGCAAAGTTGCCGCGCATCGCCTTCGACGTGTTCTTCACCTTCGCCTGGCCGGCACCGAGCTGAACTGCGGTATAGCCATTCTTTTCGACAGTGCGCGTAGCGACGACCTGGCAGCCTTCCATACGCAGTACCGTTACCGGGACATGCTCGCCGGCGTCGTTATAGACGCGGGTCATTCCCACCTTCTGTGCAATCACACCTGAACGCATCGGTTCAATCCTTCTCACTCAGCCCGAAGACCCGAGGTCTCAGAGCTTGATCTCAACATCGACACCGGCGGCGAGATCGAGCTTCATCAGCGCGTCTACCGTCTGCGGGGTCGGGTCAACGATATCGAGAAGGCGCTTATGCGTGCGCATCTCGAACTGTTCGCGGCTCTTCTTGTCGATGTGCGGGGACCGGTTAACCGTAAACTTCTCGATGCGGGTCGGAAGCGGAACGGGGCCCCGGACGCTTGCACCGGTGCGCTTAGCCGTCGATACGATCTCACGCGTTGAGGCGTCGAGAATCCGGTGATCGAACGCCTTCAGGCGGATGCGGATATTCTGGCCGTTCATTCGACTTTATCCTTGTGTCTGTTATCCGCGTGTCACCGCTTAGGGACACGACTTACCTTCAGTTACGTTAGCGGGCCACCGGTTTCAAAGATCGAGAGGGACACCGAGATCGGCGTCCCTATCCTTTCCTTGGGCCAGGTGGCCCAGCCGCTAATTACTCGACGATCGACGCGACGATGCCGGCGCCGACGGTGCGGCCGCCTTCGCGGATCGCGAAGCGCAGCTTTTCTTCCATCGCGATCGGAACGATCAGCTCGACCGATACCGTGACGTTGTCGCCCGGCATGACCATCTCCGTACCTTCCGGCAGCGTCACAATGCCCGTCACGTCGGTCGTGCGGAAGTAGAACTGCGGACGGTAGTTGGTGAAGAACGGCGTATGACGGCCACCCTCTTCCTTCGTCAGGATGTAGGCTTCAGCCATGAACTTCTTGTGCGGCTTGACCGAACCCGGCTTGCACAGAATCTGGCCACGCTCGACGCCATCACGGGTAACGCCGCGGATCAGCGCGCCGATGTTGTCGCCAGCCTGGCCCTGATCGAGCAGCTTGCGGAACATTTCAACGCCGGTCACCGTCGTCTTCGTCGTCGGGCGGATGCCGACGATCTCGACTTCTTCGCCAACCTTGACAATGCCACGCTCGACGCGGCCGGTCACAACCGTGCCGCGGCCAGAGATCGAGAACACGTCTTCGATCGGCAGCAAGAACGGCAGGTTGATCGGACGCTCAGGCGTCGGGATGTAGGCGTCGACAGCGGCCATCAGTTCGCGGATCGAATCCTCGCCGATCTTCTTGTCCGAATCTTCGAGAGCAGCAAGTGCTGAACCCTTGACGATCGGGATATCGTCGCCCGGGAAGTCGTAGGACGACAGCAGTTCGCGCACTTCGAGCTCGACCAGTTCGAGAAGCTCGGCGTCGTCAACCTGGTCAACCTTGTTCAGGAACACCACGATTGCCGGAACGCCAACCTGGCGGGCCAGCAGGATGTGTTCGCGCGTCTGCGGCATCGGGCCGTCAGCAGCCGAGCACACCAGGATCGCGCCGTCCATCTGGGCAGCACCGGTGATCATGTTCTTGACGTAGTCGGCGTGGCCGGGGCAGTCGACGTGGGCGTAGTGGCGGGCCGGCGTCTCGTACTCAACGTGGGCCGTCGAAATCGTGATGCCACGCGCCTTTTCTTCCGGAGCCGCGTCGATCTGGTCGTACGCCTTGTACTCACCGAAGTACTTCGTGATCGCTGCCGTCAGAGACGTCTTACCGTGGTCAACGTGGCCAATCGTGCCAATGTTGACGTGCGGCTTGTTGCGCTCAAACTTACTCTTTCCCATTTGAATGCTTCCTGTGAACGAAAATGGTGGCCCCGGCGAACCGGTTTAGTGCCGCCGTTTAAGGCTTTCGGCGACATTGCGCAAGACTTAATTGCAGACGCCAAACTTGGCCTGACAGCGCATATGGGAGACAATTCGCCGCCTGCAAGGCGATTCGCCAAAGCCCCCTCGAAAATCGCTGAAATCTTAGAGAAAATCGCATTGACCGCCGGAGACCCACCATAGACGTTCGGCGTCGAGCGCCCTTCCCTGCCAGCCGATAACCGCAATCATCAGCTTCTCAGGCGGCGCCGGAGACATCTAGGGACGACCGCTGCAGCGGTCATATGAAGTAGCGTAACGGAAACTGGAGCGGGTAGCGGGAATCGAACCCGCGTATTCAGCTTGGAAGGCTGCTGCTCTACCATTGAGCTATACCCGCGGGGTGGTCCGATCCGATGACGAATGGTGGAGAGAGTTGGATTTGAACCAACGTAGGCTGAGCCAACGGATTTACAGTCCGTCCCCTTTAACCACTCGGGCATCTCTCCAGTTTCGTCCGGATCGCAAGACCAAGTTCGTCAGACTTCGAAGCGTTGCTGCCCGTCGTCTGCGCCGCGTATATGACCGGAGCATTTCAGTCTGTCAACACGATGACAACGGAAAAAACACGAAAAATTTCATTCGCCACCGAAAGCCGGCATATGAAAGAAAGCCTATGCGGCAGCGAGCGCCATGGCTATAAAGCTGCATGAGCAAAGACAACAAATCCGGCGGCAAGACCGCGACAGACCCATCCGCCAAGGATACGCATTACGCCACTCTGCGGCGCGCCCACCGCGACGCCAAGCGCGAACGCGGCGAGATTCCGACACCTCAGCCGCAGAAGCGCAAGCGCGGCGGCGAGGACTGGAAGCCGCCAACGCTAGCGCCCGACCAAGTGCATCTCTATGGCCTGCATACGGTGCGTGCAGCGCTCGACAATCCCGAGCGCAAGAAGATCAAGCTGTTCGTGACGCAGAATGCACTGGCGCGCCTCGAAGTCGACGTCGAGGCGCTCGGCATTCCCTTCGAGATCGTCTCGCCGCAGGAGATCGACAAGGTGCTCGGCCCCGAGGCGATCCATCAGGGCGTGATGCTGGAAACACGGCCGCTTCCGGTGCGCCGGCTCGAAGCGCTGAAGGAAAGCCCTCTCCTGCTCGTCCTCGATCAGGTGACCGATCCGCACAATGTCGGCGCGATCATGCGCTCGGCCGTCGCCTTCAATGCGGGAGCGGTCATCACCACCCAGAGGCATAGCCCGACCGAATCGGGCGTGCTCGCCAAGTCCGCCTCCGGCGCGCTGGAACTGATACCTTATATACAGGTCACCAATCTCGCCGATGCGCTCGGTGAATTGCACAAGCTCGGTTTCTCCACCATCGGCCTCGATTCGGAAGCGCCGGCGCCACTCGAAGGCACCTTCTCGGGCCAGAAAGTGGCGCTCGTGCTCGGCTCCGAGGGCAAGGGACTGCGGCAGAAGACGCGGGAAACCGTCAACGCACTTGCCCGTCTCGACATGCCGGGCTCGATCAAATCGCTCAACGTCTCGAATGCAGCGGCAATCGCGCTTTATGCGGCGCGGATCCACCTGAAGGCATAGGCTGGCCCGCAGGCAGTCATTCAAAGTGCTACAACGTCCTTTGCGCGTCTGAAAAGGCGCGTGACGCTGTCGTCGCGGCAATAGGGGAATTGTCATGATCCGTTTTATTCCCACGCTCGCGGCTCTGGAAGGCGGCAGGCCGCTTTCGCTCGTCCGCCGCTACCGCAGTCCGGCTCCGATGCCAGAAAAATCCACTTTTGCCTTGGAATGACACCCCGGAGCACTATGATCGGCCAATGATTGGTCACAGCGACCCACTCAGAAGCAAGAAGGAACGAACCCTATCATGGCCATTCGACCGCTGATTTTCGGTATCCTCTTCATCGCGGTCTTCGTCGTGATTATCCTCAGCATCATCTGGGTGGACACGTCGCACCCCGTCCACCAGCCCGATCCACTGTCACCGATAGTGCCCGGCCCCGCGACGCCGGGACCGGTGCAATAATTCTGGCAGGAACGCGGACGGAGATCAGGATCGAGGCGAGCGTCAACGAGCCCGTCACTCATTAAAGTAACGGCCCGGATGATCCGGGCCGTTATCGTCAGCTGCGGTAGAGCCAGAACGGCATGCCGCGATCGCGATCGCGCCACTCGCGGCGCTCCTGCCAACGCTCGGCACGCCACCGCCGCCAATGACGGCGATCATCGCGCCAGTCGGACCGGCGCCAATCGCGCTCATGGCGCCAACCACGATCGTCACGGTCGCGATCACGTCGCCAGCCATCACGAATTTGAACGATATCGCCCTCAGTCGACACCGCCGGCCGCTCGGCCGGCATGGCGGCCGCCGTTGCGACGGACGCGAAAGCCGCACCGACGGAAATGGTTGCGGCAAGAAAGAGATGTGCGAGCTTCATGGCTGTTTCCTCATTGATGATGAGGCGAAGATAGGCGGGCGCGGCTGAATTGGCGCTGAAGCAGCCCTTCACGCGCGGTTCATCAACCGATGTAAACCTTCTGAAAAGTCTGCCGGTGCGATTGAGCCAAACAGCATCGAACCCCAGACTATGGGGTAGCAGACTCGTGGGGAAAAGATGGTGCCGGATCATTCTGGAACCAGTCCGCCTTCGTTCCTGACGGAACTACGACGCGACAGCCTCCGCTTAGCTGCTCTCTTCGGCTCGCCGAGCCGAAGCTCACAGAGCGTAGGCTGGTGCCCCCGCCAGGGTTCGAACCCGGGACCCCCTGATTACAAATCAGGTGCTCTACCAACTGAGCTACAAGGGCGCTAGTTGCCCCAACTAGCAGATTCTATAATTCTGTAAAGGGAAAATCCGTGTCTGCGCGGACAGCTCGGCTGCAGCTCAAAACGCTTCGCGATAGAAAACGTCCTTGTCGCGCAAGGCCTTTATCCTTTAGCTAGGGCAGCATCATAAAGGGCATTGCATGGGCCGTTCATTTCAGACGCTTTCCTTTCTCGCCTCACCAACGACGGAGGCGCTTGCCGCGCGCGAAGAGTT
>NZ_VSZV01000173.1:0-2550 GCF_008919455.1 Rhizobium sp. PEPV16 | reverse complement strand
CAAGTTGGTTTACGGCATGAATCGCGGCTCGGTCGGCTTCCTGATGAACGATTATCGGACAGACCGGCTTCAAGAGCGAATCTGCGTCGCCGTCGAAAACGTCTTCCGGCCATTGCAGATGACAACGGCCAACGCCGACGGCACCAACTCGACGGCGCTCGCCATCAACGAAGTCTATCTTTTTCGCCAGTCCTATCAGGCCGCTAACCTGAGGGTCATGGTGGACGGGCGCGTCCGGCTGGAGGAACTGATCTGCGACGGGCTGATGGTCGCGACACCGGCCGGATCGACGGCTTATAATCTTTCCGCCCATGGGCCGATCCTGCCGCTCGAGGCGCCGCTGCTCGCCATGACGCCGGTCAGCGCTTTCAGGCCGCGGCGCTGGAGGGGCGCTCTGCTGCCGAACAAGGTGACCGTCGATATCGACATTCTCGAGCCGGAGAAGCGGCCGGTCAACGCGGTGGCCGACAATACCGAGGTCAAGTCGGTGCTGCATATCCGCATCGCCCAGTCGGAGCATGTCACGGCGCGCATTCTTTCTGATCCCGACCGCTCCTGGTCCGACCGTATTCTCGCCGAGCAGTTCAAGGATTGAGACGATGGCAATGCGACGGATATTGATGACCAGCCTCCTGCTTGCGGGATGGAGCGCCACGGCGGAGGCCGCGCCGGCGCAGGATGCCCTCCTGCCGGCACCGGTGATTTTCGCGACCAGCACCGGCTATTGGGAGGACGACGGCAACGCACCGGCGGTCGAGCGAGCACCGACGGGCGCCGAGAGCGTTGCTAACCCCGAAGGAGAAGGGACGCAGCGCCACGGCTACTACAAGCTCTTTGCCGTGCGCCAGCCGGACAGGACTTCGAAGGTCTATCTGCAGCAGATTGCCCAGACCGAGGCCGGCCCGGCGATCGCCTCGACCATCGAGCTGCAGGAGTTCGCCGAACTGAAGCCTTACGTGACCGATATCCGCCCCGAGAATTCGAACGGCATCATCAAGCAGCCGGGGCTCTTCGCCACGGTCTATCTGAAGACAGACCCTGCCGCGGAGCCGGATGGCTGGACCGTGCTGATCGACGAATTCGGCGACATCACCGTCGAGAAGGCGACGAATTGACGGCTGGGACGTGTTCAGAGGGCATCCAAGAGATGAAACTGGGCTTTCGCGACGGCGTCCTCTACGACGAGAGAAGGTCGAACTGGGACGCCGCCGGCCCCAGACCCATCAGTTGGTCCCTTTGGTACCCCGCAGCCGACGACGCGCAAAGCGACATCCCGGAACGAAGCTGGTTCCAGAGGGCGGCCGTCGCCCGCGACGCACCCATCCGGCCGGAGGCCAGGCCCTATCCCCTCGTCCTGTTGTCGCATGGCACCGGCGGATCCGCGGCCGGACTGGAGTGGCTGGCGCGACGCTTGGTCGATCGCGGATTTGCCGCGCTCGGCGTCAGCCATCACGGCAATACCGGCATCGAGCCCTATCGCGCTGAAGGCTTTGCCTGCCTTTGGGAGCGGGCGCCGGATCTAAGCTACATGCTCGACCATTGCGATGCGTGGCTCAGCGATCTCTCAGGCCATATCGATACGAACAACGTCTTCGCAGCCGGATTTTCGGCCGGAGCCTATAGTGTGATGCTGCTGCTTGGCGCTGTCGCCCAGTTCTCGCAGTTCGAACCGTCCAGGATGAAGCCGGGTGGCGCGCGCGGACCGAGGGAATTTCCCGACCTTGCCGATCATATCCCGGCATTGCTGCGCACCAGCGATGTGTTTCGCGATTCGTGGTCCCGGATGTCGGAGTCTTACCGAGACGACAGAATCAAGGCCGCACTCATCTGCGCGCCGGGCCGGTCCGTTCTCGGCTTCAGCGAGGAAAGCCTGAAAGCCGTCGATGCGCCTGCCCTTATCCTGGTAGGTGATGCCGACCGGGCGGCACCGGCCGAAGAATGTTCGTCGTGGCTGCATGCGCGGCTGCGGCGCGGCGCTCTTAAAATCTTCGGCGGCGGCCTTGGGCACTATGTTTTCGTGCCAGAGGGCACAGCGCTCGGCCTTGCCTTTGCGGCGGAACTCTTTACCGATCCCCCGGGCATCGAACGCGCAGCCATTCATGACGAGATTGCCCATCTGTCGGCAGCGCTGTTTCACGACAGCGCCATCAAGGTAATAGTCTGAGCAAAACAAAAGCCCCGTCTCCGGGGCCTTCGCGTCTCGATCCTGCTGCTACCGTGGCATCAGTCGACATCCTCGACGACCGCGTCGGCGGCGCCGCTGATGCGGTGAGCGAGTGCTGCTTCCATGAACTCGTTCAGGTCGCCGTCGAGAACGTCATCCGGCGCGCTGCTGGCGACGCCGGTGCGCAGGTCTTTGACCATCTGATAGGGCTGCAACACATAGGAGCGAATCTGGTGGCCCCAGCCGATCTCCGTCTTGGAAGCGGCTTCGGCGCTGGCGGCGTCCTCGCGCTTCTTCAGTTCGGCTTCATACATGCGGGCACGCAGCATGTCCCAGGCCTTGGCGCGGTTCTTGTGCTGCGAGCGCTCCTGCTGGCACTGCACGAC